>JAEOTI010000007.1 GCA_016839955.1 Candidatus Hodarchaeota archaeon
CGAGAGATCTCAAACATCTCTATAAAATCAATGCATTAATTAATCCATTCTATGAATATAATGGAACTATCACTTCTGGTGTTGTACTCGTTGTAGGAGGAATTCTTTTATTGAACCAGATAGGAGGAGTAACTGCAGGGGTTTTAGTTCTCTTCATACTATATTTAAGTCAATTAACATGGCCTTTATTAGAATTAGTTAATCTCTATAGCCAAATTCAGTCTTCATTTGCAGCTTTTGAACGAATATGCATTACACTTGATGAATCGATCGAAATAGAAGAGAAATCTGATGCTATTGATTTAAAGGTTAATGGAGGAAAACTAGAGTTCAAGAACGTAACTTTTAAGTACAAGGAAGATATGCCATTAATACTAGATAACTTTAATCTTTCAGTTAACCCTGGGACAACGATTGCTATTGTAGGAGAGACTGGAGCAGGTAAGACTACCATTGCAAAATTAATTTCAAGACTTTACGATGTTTCAGGAGGGCAAATACAAATTGATGGACGAGATGTGAGAAATCTATCATTGTCCTCACTTAGACAAAATATTGGTTATATCCTTCAACACCCTTACTTATATAGCGAATCAATAAGATATAATCTCTGTTATGGAAAAGATGTTTCAGATGAAGAGTTATATGATATTCTCTCCTTAGTAGGTGCAACTTTTGTTTTTGACCTTCCTCGAGGTTTAGACACAGTTATTGGAGATAAAGGATTTAGATTATCTCTTGGTCAAAGACAATTAATCTCATTTGCTCGTGTATTAGTAAAAGATCCAAGAATATTAATACTTGATGAAGCAACTTCATCTATTGATCCTCAGGCCGAGCTTCAGATTCAAAAAGCAATGATAAAACTGCAAGAAGGAAGAACATCTATATTGATTGCCCATCGTCTCTCAACAGTACGGTCTGCAGATCGAATCATAGTTTTAGGTAATGGTAAAATCCAGGAGACAGGTACTTTCACTGAATTAGTTGAAAGAGATGGATTATTTTCTAATCTTTACAAGATGCAATTCCGTCATGATTCCGATTTTATTGCTACAAAGACTTAGGAATATGTTTTCTTAAATACTGGATCGTATTTGGAAAGCATAAAACGGCCAACTATCATTCTTTGAACCTGTGACGTGCCTTCATAAATTTGGTATAATTTTGCATCTCTAAAAAGCTTTTCAATAAGATAGTTCTTAGTATACCCAAATCCACCGAAAATCTGAAGAGCATCAGACGCTGCTTTCATACCATAATCCGTAGCAAATGCCTTTGCACAACTAGCAGTAATAGTATTGTCTTTTCCTCCATCGGCTTCCCAGGCGGCTTTCCAAGTAAGTAATCGAGCTGCTTCATAATGCATTTTCATTTCTGCTATCATAAACTGAATTGCTTGGAAATTTGCTATTTCTGTATCAAATGCTTTTCTTCTTTTAGCGTATGCAATTGCATACTCCATAGCACCCCGTGCCATTCCAACAGCAAAAGCACCGATGGTGGGCCTTGTATGAGAGAATGTTCTCATAGCCAATGGAAAAGCTTTACCTGGTTCACCTAAAACGCTTTCAAGTGGAATTCTCACGTCTTCCAGTCGTAGCATAACTGTGTTAGATGCTCTATGCCCCATCTTCTTAATTGGTTTTCCAACTGTGAAGCCTGATGTATTGGTCGGCACTACCGCTGCAGTAATTCCCTTATGGCGTTTGGTTCCCTCCAACCTGCAGAATAAACTTACTATCGATGCAACACCACCATTTGTAATCCACATCTTTCTTCCATTGATTACTAACTCGTCTCCTTCCACTCTTGCGGTAGTTTGTATTCCTGCTACATCTGAACCTGCACCTGGTTCACTTGTTGCGAATGAGGCGAATTGTAATTTTTCTGTGAAAGGACGTAAAAATCGCTCTTTTTGTTCTTCATTGCCTCCTAATATAATTGGTTCCTGTCCAAGGCTATTGCAAAATAAAGAGGTAGTTATTCCAGGATCAGCAGCAGCAGTTTCTTCTACTAAAATACATGAATCTAATATTCCATTTCCTGCTCCTCCATTTTCTTTCGGTATAGTTCCGTCTATCAACCCCAGTTCAAACGCTTTTTCATATACCTCTCTCGGAAAATCACCTGATTCATCATATTTTCGTGAAACAGGAATAATTTCATTTATAGCAAATTTCCGTGCTTTTTTTTGTAGAGCTTTCTGCTCTTCCGTCAAACTAAAATCAATCATTACAGATGCGCCTCTTAGATTATATTGGTTATAATCGATCTTACTTCCTATTATTCAAAAATTTTAGCTACAAAGAAACGTATTGGAATCTATACTTTCGTATCAATTCATCACAAAAAAATTAAAATAAATCAAAGGAAGGTGGAGTTGATGGTATCTCTTTCACAGGGCATTCTTGTTGCATTTGAAGGCATTGACGGATCAGGAAAGACAACTCAGATATACAAAGTTGCAGAATATCTTCGTAATCCACCAAATAATTATACTGTAACTGTGACACATCAACCTAATCCTAAGAGTCCTTATTCGCAGCTTATCAAACAAGAGGTCCATCAGAATCGAGATAACACCTCACCTGAGAAAGAGCTAGAATGGTATACTAAGGATCGAGCCTGGGATCTTGAGCACAATATTTTGCCTGCCCTTGAAAGGAAAGAACTGGTACTTGTTGATCGTTATTACCTATCATCTGCTGCTTATCAAGGTGGATTAGATGATTTTACCTTAGAATATGTTTTAGAAAAGAATTCTTTTGCCCGACGACCTGATTTATGGTTAATCCTCGATGTTCCTGTAAAATTAGGTCAAACCAGACTTCAGCAACGAAGTCAAAAACTGATAAAAGAAGATCAACTCGAACGAGTTGAGTTTCAAGAAAAGGTACTAGCCAACTACAAGCGTTTAACTGAAATGGACGTTGGTGGAATTGTAGAGTGGGTTGATGCCAGTGTGGAAGAGAGTCTATTAACTGAAGTTATTAGTGAATTAATAATTCAGTTCGTTCAAGAATCTAATAAATGATTCTTAATAATTATTTCTTCAGAAGTAATCGAGCAGAATTCAAGTAACTAATGAGATTCTGCATTGTTGTTTGCTTGAAGGCTTGAACAGTATCACTTGCTTCAGTGATATCATAGATAGTATTGGCTTGTTGTTGTAATTTCACATCATTGATAAGTTTTGAAATATCTTTTAATAATTGCTCATCTTTTTCAAAGGGCATTAATTTGATTCTCACTAGCAGAGCAAGAGCGTCTGTGTATTGGAGATTATAAACTAAAATCAATGCACGAATGAACAGGCTTTGAGAGATAACGAGCTGTGCTTTGTAATCCGTATTTCGATCTATACGATTCAAAAATTGCATTGCAGTCTGCACTTGCCCTTCTTCGAGATATGCTTTTGCTAGCATGAAATTTCTAAAGTCTCTTAGCTCCATCATTGTTTGTAGAGCATTTTCTATCCTTTGTAAGGTCAATTTCATTTCGGAATCTATAACCATTATCTCACATTCATTCGCGGGAACTTCATACATATAAAGATTTGGATAAATTATTGCCAGTTATTTTGTAAAAATCAAAGATATTTAATGACCGAACAACAAACAGAATATTGGGAGATTAAATCTCTTAATAGGTGTATTATCTGGTTCTTTTGATAATATGATAGCCAAACTTAGTTTTAACAGGGATTTGAGTCATTTGGTTTTTCTGTAAATCAAAAGCTGCCTTTTCGAACTCAGGAACCATTGCTCCTCTTCCAAATTCCCCTAAGCTTCCACCTTTTTTTCTACTTGGACAAGTTGAATGCTTTTTTGCCATTTCTTCAAACTTAGCGCCTTGATTAATTTCTTCTATTATGTCTTCAGCCAATGTTTTCTTTTCAACTAATATGTGTCTTGCTGTTACTTTATTAACCATTATTCTTCACCTAATTGATTCAGTCTACATCTTTTTTTCTGTTTATTTTGTTGGAAGTTCCGGTAAGGGACCATGATCTCTTATTATTTTCAATATTTCTGTATCGGATAATATTCTCTCTTGTTTTTTTGCTTGATTTAATATTTTTAAAACTAAATCAAAGTTAAACGAAAACTGGTGATGCACAAGCCACCATATGACATTAC
>JAEOTI010000227.1 GCA_016839955.1 Candidatus Hodarchaeota archaeon
CTTTCTGAACGATTAGCATTTCTATTGCTTTTCCTACTGCTTTTGATGAAATACCGTCAATCTCAATTTCTTCAATTGGTGTAGGTTCTTTGATTAATTTCACCGCTTGTGTTAGAAGCTCTTTTTTCGACGTACCACTTCCCATCTCGTCTCCCTTGATTTTTTTAATCGAAGCACGAACAGAAGCATTACATTCTGGACAACGAAATGAACCCATTATTGTTAGGGTAACTCTACCTTCCTTGTCAGGCATCGGACTAACCAATTGCCATGTTTTAAGAGGAGGGGTTACTGATGGATTTATTTCAGTTCCACACTTTTTACAAGCTATCTTTTTCTTCCGTTTTCCTGGACTCAAACCCTTTTCACCAACAATTGTCCTAAGTTAATGCAATTATGCCATTTGTATTGAGGATTTTAAACATGCGTGGCACAGCTCTCCACTAAGAGGTCTAGCAACCCTTTTACCACTTTTTGTTTTAGTTTTCTTGTTTGTGCGTAGTGAGATACCACAAATTCTGCATCTCGCTGAAGATGCTTTCTTTTTTGTCTTATGAATAAGTAGCTTTGCACCTGGGCTTTTTTTCTTCATAATATTTTTTGTCATAATTCTAATCACAACATCTGTTAACCAGGCTGTAAACCTGCTAATTTTTGAAAAATAGAACCAAAAGTTATACTTCCTCCGAAGTACCACCAAATGTAATCTGGGACAAACACATTTCCCCATCCTTCAACGTATGTGTTATCACCTATATGTAGAATAAAATCTGTTGGTAGACTAAAGGGAATCACAGCTGGAAGTCTTCCGTTAACTACTCCATCTACTACTGTGGATCTATAAAAACCAGAAAATACTACAAAGAATAACATTAGTGGTAACATTGTGATCAATAAAGGCTTCATACGCATCATTGTTAACTCTGATTGCAATTTTTTCATTTTGTCTGCATTTTTCTCATATTTTAGTTTTAATTTGGTATCAGCAGTTCTCATACTTTTCATTCGAAGTTGGTTATGTTTTTTTGTTTCTCTGGTCAATACTGCTAGTCTATCTATGTCGATCATATATCTTGAAATCAGGGTCGATCCAAGTGATACGAAAAACGAAACTATGAGTATGAATATAGATGAGAGAGGAGGTTCGGAAGGGGGAAATGATTGTAATACCGTGAGAGATGCATTTATCGTTTCAACAAAAATTTCACTGATATTTTCAAGAAAAAGCATAATTAAGCCTTCAATATTGCCATTTTCAGGATGGTGATTGATAACCTTTATTTCTAAACTAAACAAACGTTTTTATTATCGAGTTTTATGTACTTTTATAGCTCGTCGTAACAAATCTCTCAATTATTCCAAACCAATTTTTTTGCTTCTAATGCATATCGGAGAACATTTTCTACAGATCTATCGCCTGGTTCATCCTTTCGTGTCTCGATAATACGTTTAAATCTTGAGATTTCCTTTTGAGCACGTCTTGCTTCTGTGAGGAGTCCTTTTTTTCTTGCTGTTTCTATGATTTCTTCCATCTCGTCCAAATCCTTCATATCCCCTACAGACATTCTCAACGAGACCTCTACCATGCTTGCTCGTAGATATCCTCGTAAATGATCAGTTGTCTCCGATAGATGAATAGCTTCGCGTATTAACTCCTGAGCTTTCGTTAAATGAATGGTATCAAAGAAAATTCTATACTTATAGAGAGAAATTATTGCTAAGCTAATTAATGCACCATATAAGTCTTTTATCTCTGCTTCTGATTTCCTTCTTATGATATATTGGTAAAGATCACCAGCATTTGTAAAGTTCAGCAGTTTCAATTGGATATTCCCTTTTATTAATGCTAGAGACATCTTTCCTTGGAAATACAAACTTGAGTTCACATTTGTTTGTCTCAGTATTTTCTCTAAATCAACAACGAGTAAATTTGCTTGTTTATAGTTCTCTGAATCAATGAAAAGATCACAGAATCTTGATAAGTGGTTGAAAAGATCAGAAAGAGGGATTTTTTCATTTCTCTCTTTTATTCTACTATTAAATTCTTGGTACATCAATTCTAATTTATCAGAAGAGTCAATAGTATCTTTTTGTGCTTCAATATCTGCTTTAGATACTAATACTTCTAGTATTTTTCTTTCGTTTTTTAGATACTGGAAAATTTGAAGGGAAATTTCGAAGTGATGATCTGCTTCTTTTAAATTTCCTAAACGAAGAAAAGATTCTCCAATTCCATGATGGATTTGCGCTTTATAATATTTATCATTTGTTTCAATTGCATACTGAAGTGCAATTTGGAACTGATTAAATATATGACCGAATTTCTCGATACCACGTTTAATCAAATACATACCATATAAATAGTTAAGTTTTATAATTCCATGTTTGTTGTGAAGACTATTATAAATTTCTCGTGCTAATTGAAATTTATTAAGGGTATCTTTAGAAGTTTTAGCTCTTAAGGCGAGTTCGATTAGTGAATCAGCCTTTCCTTTTAAGTAGTTAATGCTTTCAGCCTCTTCTATATTTCCTTCAATGTCTATATCAGCTTGTATTCTTCCTTCCCAAATTCTTTCATACATTGCAAGATAATTCAGTGCATCTACCGCTGAAGACAGTATGTGTTCATCCTTGCATCTTTTAAGGAGAGCATACCAGATTTCAGCCGCTCTAGTATCATGTCCATGTTTCCATTCATCCCAAGCCTCGTTAAATAATGCTTGAATCGTTGGAGTGTTTGACATCTTTATTCACTTTAAAATTAAGAGTGATCAGTTAATTTCTTCCTTTGACCAAGAAACATTGAAAAATCTTCACTAAAGTCAATTTTCGAGGAAATATGGGTTTTCATGTTATTTTCTCGTATATGAGGTTTGGTAAGATGACGTTGAGCGCATACAGGAATCAAATAACGAACATTCGTACGTAAGCGACGATTTTCCCTCTGAAAAATTAAATCTTTATCATTAGTTGTGAAATTACATTTTTTACATGCTAATCCCTGATTTTTCCCTTGTGATTTCATTGCTGTGCCACAATCTGGACATTTTAAGGTGATCCGTATCATCTGATCTCTGAAATTGAGGACAATAATTTGTTCTAAGTTAATCGTAATATCAAATTCATCAGAGGGTGGTCTTACACCACCGAATACAAGAATTTTATCGCCTTCTCTTAATTCCCTGATTATTTTTCTGAATTTTTTAGTCGGTTCATATGCAGCACAATTGATTATTCTCTCATCTGAAGAAATACAAAATAATACATGACCTCCTGGTATTGCATATGGCTCTTTTGTTATAATTCCTCGCACTTTCGCTGAAGTATACGGCTTTAATAATTTCCCAGGAATTTCTTTTGGGAAATGAGGTTGGGTGTGTTGATTACTTCTAAATAACATCACTGAGTTTATTTCTTCGTAAATTTCAATGCGTTGCCACATCTGAATAACAGAATGAGTAGTATCTCCCCTTAGTCCCACGTATACTGGGTCAGGACCATGAGGAGTAATCATCAATTCATTATTTTCGTAATCAAAGTTATTGAATGAAAGAGGGGTTAATTTGTCAGCAATTTTGACAGATTCTACGCTAACTAGACGTTTTGGACTTTTGTTAGTTGGACTTCTATATGCAATAAATTCAAATGTATAATCATCCCAGATGTTTGCTCCTATGGCTGCACATGCACCTATAAGACCCCTACCTTTCTTTATATGAAAAAATTTACCAGTAAAATCAGAGGATAGTAGTTTTTTAACGTATTCGATTGTAATTACTTGATATAATGCTTCTTTGTAGAGTTTTCGCAAAGAATTTGTGGGTTTTCCAATTAACATCACTAAACCTGGATCTGTATCAACTGCAGCAATATCTGAGTATTTTAATACAAGTTCCTTACTTTGATTCCAGATCTCGTCAATA
>JAEOTI010000228.1 GCA_016839955.1 Candidatus Hodarchaeota archaeon
AAATTTCTTTTCTAGTTGTAGTTTCTTCGATTATCTTTTCTTTTGTAATTTCAAAACCGAACTTTTTAGCATGTTTACGGATCGTTCGTAAATTTAAAAAAGCCAGATTTGAACGGAGTGTTTCATCATCACATGAAGGGTTTAGTTCTATCTCTCTATCGGTTAGACGTTCTTTTTCTCCTTCCAAAATATTTAGAAGTTGATCTCGATTCATATTACCTAGTAGTTAGACTTTTTCAGTCACTTTTAAGTCCCCTCTTAATCCTTGTGATATATCTATCAATAATAAAAAAAATATCGGATAAATGAAAAAAATACTCTCAATTTTCTTGTAAAGGTTGAATTCTAAATATTTTTCTTAATTTAATTCAAAAAAAAGGCTCTTTTTTCATATAGGGAAAATTACCTCTTCGAGAAATTCTCTATCAATATAATAATATCAACCAATAATTTTGAAAAACCTCTTTCTGAAAAGAAGGATAAATTAACGAGATCTCGAAAAAAGAAGGAAAAAGAGAAAAGATGAATGGTGACAAACAAGTATTTGAAGACATACTCTCAACAAAAATGGTTGGATGAGGCAATTGATAGTGGAATTGGGATTTTCATCTTTGGATTCATTCTTCGTTTCGCTATTGAGAGAGAATATTTTGAATTGGAATCAATTATGGGATTTCTAATAATAATTGTTCTAATTTGTTGTTTAATGGATACTTTATCTCGTAGTCTGTTTTCGCATATCTATATTGGAGATATTTCTAAAATAAAAACGAATTCAGACCTGAATGATTTGTTTCTTGGCTTTTCTGATTTTATTCTTGTCATAATAAGCATTATAATTTTAAATATCTGGTTGAAAATTAATATGGTCTTTATTATTCACTTAAGTGAACCTAATTCGTTTCAACAAGCATTTTCATTGAGCTTTTACCTTTCAGTTGGTGTGCTAATTCTCTTTTTACTTGTTTCATTTCTAAAATCCGAAAAAAAGTCCCATCGCTTCTAAATTTTTTTTTATAATTATTTAATTACCTTAATAAGAAAAGGAATAATTAAGGTGTTTGTAATTTTAGATACTTAGGTGAGAAAAGATGAGAATTTTTGATTTTAAAAAACATTTACTTTGGTCAATGATTACAATATTCACTCTTACAATTCTCTTATTTCCAGTTAACTTCTCTAAGGCATCACAAATAAACAATACCATAGAAACAGTTGAAAATGAGTTTATAATACAACAGACTCAATCAGAATCATCAATCGATTATTATGACGAACATGGGCGCGTGTGGGTATCACCTGAAGGACAAATAGACTCTGAGGTTACCATGCAAGGATCTGATGTCAAAGTGGGCGATTATGACCTGAATTCTCTACCAGTATCCTTAAAATCTATCTTTGCATGGGCAAATTTTCACTTTCGACCAACTGACAACCCTTCTGACTTGAATGGAAATATTGGAGTCAATTTAAGAACAAATAATATGACTGTTGCAGAAGATTATGGTGAGATTATCCTTAATCTACTGAACCAAAATACTATCGTTACTTGGGAACATACTAGTACATGGGGCTGGGATGAGCACTGGGGCGGAGAATGGACTCATATAACCTCTGTTGAGTATCGTGCTCACATCGATTGGCCTTGGTTTATGGAAGTTATCAATGATTCAATTCCACGTAGTTATGGAGGTCTTGCAGAGACTGTTGATGTTTCTGAAGCAGAAGAATTATGGTTCTGGGGATGGTTAGATTTAGGAGCAAATCAAATCTGGCATGGAATAGGCGCCAGATGGAAGTCTGAAGTTGAAACAATGACAGGAGGATTTACTTTTTCTACAAAAGACCTTCTTCATGTAAGTTCTTTACAGATGGCCTCACATGACGACTCATTGCACATTAATTGGCAACTCCCCAACGTTGAAAACGTACTTACTACTCCAAGTGGGGATTCTTCAGGGAATTGGGATATAACAATTGACTATCACCCAAATGAGGAAGAACCGTGGAATATCCACCATCACTATGATGTATATATGAATCTTTATACTTCCGTGCTAGATTTTCTGATTTCCTTTGACTACACATTTACTCCTTGGGAATTACAGAATATCGAAGAGTTCGTTACCATAGTGAATCCGTATGGTTATCTTACTAATCAAGCTGGGTTTAGAAATCACTCTTTAGTTGACCTTTCAGGAATCGCAGGTATGGAGGAGGTTATAAACACTCACTTCTGGATGACTCCAGATTATACATTACTTCAACCCAGTCATTATTGGGATACATTTGGTTTACATATTGTTTTCAATGATTCTACAACAACAACAGAACGGAATACCACGGCTCAAGCAATCGCTAATGCATATGAGACTGCTTTAGGTAGTTCTTTTCAAAATAACAACACATTCGTTGAGTGGCGTTGTGATTGGTTTGGTTGTGGGGATTACTACCAGGTTGCTTATAATGGTGATGAAAACAACGTTAATAAAACAATCATGGAAAGCGTCCTCCTCTCGAGTAGCTTCTATAATGATTCACCGAATTTACAACAAACAGGAATAGACGGTTGGACAAATTATTGGGAAGATTGGTGCTATAATAATCGTATGGGGGGTTATCTAAGTAGTTATTCTCAAATTGAATGGAACTCCTTAGAGCCTTGGATTATCCCACCAGAAGGAAAAGTCTTCCCTGAAGAAACTCCCGCGACATACAATTTAACGGCAACAACTTTATGGAATTGGTCAAACTTAGGTAAATCACCTAATTTCGGTCGTTTGATTGTCAAGCTTTATACACCTATTTATCTGGAAGACAATAGTTGGGACACGGTCGTAAACCCAGAAGAGGACAATGGTTTTGGCTTTTGGATTGGAAAGTGGGATCATACACCTAACTCTAACATCCGAGTAGTAGAAGCTCAATTAGATGTATTTACTGAGGAAGCATGGATCCAAGACCAATATGGTAATAATTTAAGTGTCCTCACAGAATTTGAACTTTTTTACAATTATAGTTATGCACAAGACAGTGCTGATTTAGGTGACCCATGGCTTGATTTTGGAATCCTAAATGGGACAGATCCTATCTGGGATCACAATGAAGAATGGTCTCAATGGATCTGGAATGAAACCCAAGAATTAGTCGTAGAAACTCACGACCAACCCTTTGACGGTTTCTGGATGTGGTGGTTCGATCCAGAATACTGGAATGGAACAGATTGGGAACCACGGTTTGGACAAACTGAAATTGATTATGTTGATATTGAACTATTTTTCTCAGATCTACCAGTAGATGATCCAGCTTTCCATCGTACTCTCACAACATGGTATGATAGTGGGGATAGATATAGGACAACGTGGAATACCGATAATGGACTCTTTGCAGATGGTAATTGGACAATCGTAGCGAAATCAACAGATCAAGCAGGTCACTGGAATGACAGAACTAATCGTGTCACAGTGGATAACTATCCTGATGGTGATCCTAACTATGCACCACCCAATATTTCGATTGCACCTATTCAGGGTGTTGATGCGATTTGGGACAACGGCGGAGAAGAAGCTTGGAATGTGTCTGGTAGAGTTAAATTACAAATCAATGTTACAGATGATATTGGAGTCTTTGCCACTGTCTTTACGGTAGACTTTGGTGGTTGGATCCTAGACGTTGATTATGAGGTGTTTAATGAAACTCCTAATTTATTCGTCTATGAATTTGAATGGGAGAGTCGAAATGAAGCAGAGGATTCCATGCACTTTGTATCAATAGAAACTTGGGACATTGACGGACATAGCACAACTGTGACTTACTATTGGCTTGTTGATAACCAAAAAATTGGAGATCCTCCTGTAATACAGATTATATCTCCAACGAGTGGTCAAAATGTCTCAGGAATGATCAACATTGAAGCAAACGTGACTGATGAT
>JAEOTI010000018.1 GCA_016839955.1 Candidatus Hodarchaeota archaeon
ACTGTCCAAGATAACACAAAAAATGGAATTACTTTGAATGGATCAGATTTTTGCAAGATAACTGATAATCATGTGATAAATAGTGGTAATAATGGTATAAATTTGATTAATTCATCCCATCATAATATCATTGGTAACAATGTTACAATTAGCGTTTTCTATGGAATTTACTTGGATGCTGATTCAAGTGATGTCGTCTTATGGCTTAATGTCCTTTCAAGCAGCGGATCAGCAAATGGAGTGGATTATAATGGGAATAATCTTTGGGATAATGGAACCCATGGAAATTGGTGGGATGATTATTCTGGAGTAGATAACAACAATGATGGCATAGGGGACACTCCTTATTCCATTGATGGTATTCCTGGTATTTATGACCGTTATCCCTTAATATTACCTTCAGGAGCAGATATTTGGCCTCCTACAATTGATAGTCCCGATGATATTACCTTTGAAGAAGGTGAGACAGGGTACGAAATTCAATGGGTCCCAATTGATGGTGATCCCGCTAGTTACTCTATCTACCGTGATGGAAATCTTGTGGGTAATTATGATTGGACTGGTGCGTCAATTTACTTTTCATTCGAATTCGCGACTCTAGCTCCCGGCACCTACAACTATACTATTGTAGTCTACGATCAAAGTGGGAACTGGGTTAGCGATACTGTTATCATCACCATTACTGAATCTACTGTTTCTAGTTCTGAAAGCGAATCAGAAACTAGCTCAGACTCTAAGACAGAAGAACCTTCTACAACTTCCCCCGGTTTTACTATCAGTCTCTTAGTGGTGATTGGGATATGCTTCGCTATCTTTAGACGCTCTCATCAAAGGAGAAGAAAATAATAGTTTAAAATTGGATTTTTGAAGATGCCGGAAATTCCGGCTCTCTCTTTTTCTTTTTTTTCAATTTTTTTAATATGTAGATAACCCATGGCGGGATAGTTGTTTCGTTAATCCATTTGTAAGGTTCTGTATCCTTTGCTAAAGGAGTGTAAACTTTCTCTATTTCCAAACTTATATTTTTATAAACCTCTTCATATGCCTGATTTGTCCACAAAATATCCTCTACTGGTCTTTGATCATCAATATCGGTGATTATGATTTTTACTTTTTCCCCGCTTGTGGCTCTCTGATTCTCTGGAAAATTTTTTGTTGAAAAAGATACCCATTCGTGCATATATATTTCTGGACTCGAAACTAAGCTAATGATCTTTCCATCATCTTTTAGAAGCTCTTTTAACCCTTGAGATATTTGTGTTTTCTTCTCAAAGGTTGGAATATTATCGAAAGTAAAAACTGAGAGTATTAAATCAAAAGTGTTGACTTGGAATTGACTATAGCTTCCATCTTCTACTAACATGTATTTTCCATTAGGATCTATCTCTTGGGCTTTTTTTATCATATCTTCAGCGATATCTATTCCAATGACCTCAAATCCCAACGTTTGTAGAAATCTAGTAGAACGACCTGTACCACATCCAAAATCTATTGCTTTTCTACCCTTTACATGTTCGGATATGATTTTTGGCAAATCTCGGTAAGCTAAATAATAAGTACCGTGGAATTCCAGTTTGGAATATGCATCAGCCCTTTTTTTGTCTTCGTACGTATTCTTAAATTGCATTTTTGATTTCCCAACAAGATTAAGATTCATTCTGAATTCAAATATTCTTAACCAAAAGAAAATAAAAAAAAAACTATGTGTAGTGCTTACTATTGAAGGATCTTTTGAAGCTTAATTTATAAAAATAAAAATAAGTTGAAAATTCTGAACATATTAATTACAAGTGTAGTCTGGGGATTATATGGCTAACATCATTCAGGGATTTACAAAGGAAGATCTTCAGATTAAACTTATTCAAGCCCAAGAACTCGTAAATAAGTGTGAACTTGAAACAGCATTTTCTCTTCTTACTGAAGTCGAAGAAATTGTTACAAAATCAGATTATTTGAGTAATTTAGAAGTTGATACTCTAGCTGAATTTGGTAAACTATACTGGAGGAAGGGGGAGTTCAAATTGGCAAATAAATATTTAGATAAAGCTATTAAGAAGGGTAGGTCTAATAACTATTATCACGGGTTAGCATACGCATTAAATTACCGAGCGAATATTGAATGGGCTATGGGAAAATTCACAAATGCTAAAACCCTATATTCCGAAAGTTTTAACCTTAGACAACGAATCGGAGATAAAGAGGGAATTTCTACTTCTATATTGAATCTCGGTTTAATATCTGTTGAATTGGGGGATCTTGACAAAGCTATTGAAAACTTTGAGGAAGCTATCACTCTTAGTCGCAAGATTAAAACAATTGGTGCAACTTCTACTCTGATAATTGCTTTAAATAACCTCGCAGAAATGCACGTTTGGTATGGTGACCTAGATTTAGCACGACCTCTTCTATTTGAGGCCCGAGATCTATCGCATAAAATAGATAAACAAGATGGAGAGACTTGGTGTATTCAGAATCTTGGACTTCTTTCTTGGGCAAGAGGTGACATTGAACCCGCCCGGAATATGTTAGAAGAAAGTTTAGATAGATGGAAAAAATTAGGAATAAAAGATCGAAATTATATTGAAAATCTTGTAAAACTTGCGGGTGTTCTTATAGACTTGGAAAAATATGAACCTGCAACGCTGCTACTTGAAAGGGCCCAATGCGACGCTAAAGCTCTTGAATCAGAATTCATTTCATTATATATCTCATATTACTTCGGGTATCTTGAAAAATCACGTGGAAATTACGCAAATGCAGATGAATTTTTCAGAACGTGTTTAATTAGTGCAAAGGATCAGGGAAATTTCGAATACACCGTGAAATCTCTTGTTGAACTAGCTTATCAAGCATTATTAGAATATAAACGACTTTTAGACGATGAAAGCTTTGACACAGCTCAAAAGCTAATTCAAGATCTATTTGAGACAGCTAGTCACCATAAAATGGTTCCAATTCAAACAGAAGCGAAAATACTTCAAGGAATGCTGATGAGTTCTGTTATGGATTATGATCAGGCCTTTAGTACTTTTACTGAGGCGTTACAGTTAAGTAAAACTAAAAAATTACCAAAACAAACAGAATTTATTCAACATCAAATTGAGAAAATTAAATTGCTAAAAAACCGTGCTCAGAAGTATGTTCAAACCCAATCACAAGAAGATCAAATTACAGAAATCCAAGCCTACCTTAAGAAATTTTCTCATACATTAAAAGCAATTCAAACCTAGAATCTATTCGAGGCAATTAAAGACTTGGTGCCGTATGACTCATCTCTCGAAAGGGGAAACCATGTTTCAACTTTTTTTAGAGGAGTTACAAAAATCTCCAGAGAGAATAATTCAAAATGACGAAGACATTATAGAAAAACAGATCATAAAACTCATAGATTTCGAAATCAGGAAGAAAAAAGGTCAAATACCAACTCCTGCAGACATAGCTCATCTTATGGCGTTATTAAGTCTAAATTCAAAGAATATAGCTTCAATTCTAGATCCTGCTATAGGTTCTGGAATATTAATTCGAAAGATCCTTGAACAATTACCTAAGGACAATACTCCAAAAGAAGTAGAAGTCGTGGGTTTTGATATTGATCCATTAATGCTGGATGCTGCTGAAATCAATCTTCACACCATCTCAAAAAAGATTAAACTTCAGCAGAAGGATTTTCTTTCAGTCAAAATAGATAAGAAGTTCGATCTTGTTATCGCTAATCCCCCATACATTAAAAGTAATCAGATTCGAGAGAAATCTATACAATATTCAAGGATAGAAAACCAGTTTCATCTGACTCTAAATGGTACAACTGGAATGGACACATTATTTCTCCTTCATTCGATCATTTTCTTAAATCAAGGTGGAAGATTGGTTTTCCTCACACCTTCAGACTTTCTCAACTCTAGCTACGGAGTGAAAATCAAGAAAATTCTCCTAGAACATTTAACTCTTGAGTACTTAATTTATTTTGAAACCCCTGACTTTATTTTTGACGACGGTATGGCATCTGGGTTAATTACAATCGGTACAAAGGAAACATCAATAGCGAACGAAGTTAAACTCATTCAGATAAAAAACTGGTCAGATGCTAACTCTCTATTCACAGAACTAAAAAGAAATGCTATAAAAGAACCTAATACGATCAAAAGGATCAAACAAGAAGAATTAAAACCAAGTACTAAATGGATTCCACTTTTCGACACTCAAATTTCATATCCAAGTGAAACATCCAATTTTGTCCCAATTTCAACCTTTTTTAATGTGAAAAGAGGAATTGCAACTGGAGCAAATGAATTTTTCACACTAACTGAACAAGAAAAAGCTCAATGGAAAATAGATGATAAATATCTAAAGAAAGTGATAACAAAAGCACCTTACGCTAAACCACCTGTGTTTAATGAAAGCCATTATATAAAATTGCTAGAAACGGGGAAAAAGGCGTATTTGTTAGATATTCAGGATGAAGATCCGACCGATGACAAAATAAACGAATATCTTTCATTTGGTAAGACAAAGAATTTTCATACTAGATATCTAACAAAACATAGACAAAAATGGTTCTTTATGGAAAAAAGACAACCAGCAGCAATTCTAGTTAAAGTATTCAACCGAAATAATTTCCAATTCATTTTAAATGAAACAAATTGTTTGAATTTAACCTGTTTCCATGCATTATATCCTAAAACCAAAGATAACTATTCAGAAGCAACTATTTGTTTTTTACAAACAAAATTTGGTTTAGATTCAATTAGATTGCAATTAAGACATTACGGTGGAGGTTTGAAGAAACTAGAACCAAGTGATGTTGAACAGATCCTGATTCCCGACTTTTCCCTTTTCAGTCAAGAAGATCTTAATTCAATCTTACATATTTTTGAGCTGTGGAAAAGGGAAATAACCACCTCATCCGATTTGAAATCACGATTTGAGGTTTTATTTAAACATTTAACCTCTAAATATGCTTCTGAGAGACCTCTATAGTTGAATTATTAGAATTGAAACCAATTTTTTTACATTTTCTTGTTTAATAATTCAGGTTTCCGGTTGAAATCTGTCTCCAATTCTGTTTATTGCAATTTTAAATCCGACACAGACTATTGCTACCATTAAGATTGGAATAAATGCAATGAAAAGAGCTGCGATAGTAAAATTAATAATTATTAATAGCCCCAAGGTAATTGATAATAAACGGAGAATTTGCACCCATAAATCTGCTTCATAGTGTCCTTTTCCTCCTAATTCTTGTTGTGCTGTGTTTCTCCTTAGAAAATGACCATTTTTTTTATACAAACTTCCCATTTCATACGATGTTGCTCTTTCTGTTCGCAACCACATTGTTATTAGCTTCCAATTAATTATTATTGCTAGATCACACTTACAACATTTGTATAATTTGTAACTATTTAAACTTTGTCTAAGTTGTACTCAAAATCATGAATTTACTTGTTAAGGTGAAAAACTCAAAAAATCAAAAACCTTTGATGAACTCTACCTATACATAAGTAAGCGCAATAAGTTGGACGAAATATTCAAACAACAGAAAAAACGCTAATTAAAAGAGATTCGAAATATTATCTAGCCGAATTTAATAAAAATATTAAATAAAAAGGAAGCAAAAACAAAATGAATTATTACTTATCTAATTGTTTTGCCAGTGTGATTTTTATTGCGAGATGAAAGGCATCATTAATACTGGATCCAGTAGATGAAGATGTAGATATGTAATGTTCTATGTTATGTTTCTCTTGAAATTTCTTTATCTCCTCTTCTGAAACTATCTGTTTGAGATCTTTTTTCATTCCCACCAGGAGAACCGGTGTATTCTTTTCGAGATGTCGATGAAAGACCTCAAGCCATTCAGGTAATACTTCCAGCGTTTCAGGTCGTGTTAGATCAAAGGAGAGAAATGCAACATGAGTCCCTGCAAGATACATTGGAAGGACTGTTCGAAATCGTTCTTCTCCAGAAAAATCCCAAAGTTGGAGGGTGAATTTACGTAAGCCTTGGTCAGGAACTTCGTCTTCAGCCAACGTAATATTTTTTAAGGCAAAATCCACGCCTAAGGTTTTTTTCGTCTTGATATTGAACACACCACTAATAAAACGTGTGCAAAGACTAGTTTTACCAACTGATGCAGGTCCAATTAGGACTATTTTGTGAATCACAGTTTCATCGATTGCCATTTTAAACTCCAACAATTTCCAAATGGTCTAGAGGTATTTTCTATCTTACTTTTTTTAAAATATTAGTGCTATTTCAATTTATTACTTCTTAGTATATTGTTTAACATATTTTTCTTGTATGACCAGCAAAAATGAATCTTTTATTTCAAAAGTAGTCAAATGAGTAGTTCACATCATTCATTGTTATCTTTCAGCCCTCTCTCTTCAAACTTTATAAAGAAGGACGTGCGCAGAAGGGATGATGTTGAGGTAAGAAGTGAATGACAATACGAACCGAACAGATTTTCATCCCACCTAGTCCTGTTATTGGGAAGGCATGTCATTCTGCCAATAATCTATACAATGAAGGAAATTACCATGTTCGACAGGAATTCATTAATAATGGTAATTGGATTCGCTATAACCAACTCTATCATCAATTGAAGG
>JAEOTI010000229.1 GCA_016839955.1 Candidatus Hodarchaeota archaeon
CCTCGTTTCCTTGTAATACTTATTGTTTTAATTGTACGTAGACGATCTATTTCTTCAGTTTTCTTAAAAACTCTATCTGATATATAAATAGGGGTTTTACCATCAATAAAGCCTAGTATTTGGTGGTTCTTAGTAATGATGTGTTTTTTTACTTGTAGAACGGTAAAACCACAACAAGTAAAGTCACCAATGCGTAAAACGTAATTTTTACTTCTTCCTCTTTCCATTTTTTCAGTCATTTCTATTAACGACTGGCGTTCTTTTTCTTTTTTTGAAATTTTTATCGGTATTGGATCGAAACTACTCATATTGAGGGCATCGCCAGAAAGCATGAGCTTTTATTAAGATTGCTTTTTACGAAGCGTAATCTCAATAGCTGAAACGTTCGTTTTGCGGCCATCCCGGCCTTCTAAATTCTCAGTGCTTATTTGAATAGAAATTACCTCGGCCGTTCCTTCTAAGAAGCGTCGGGTTAAGACTTCAGAGACGTCTACACATCGGGAAATTGCTCTTCCTCTTGCTTTTAGCACAATTTCTTCATCTGGTTTTAATGTTGAGAATTGAGTAACACACGCCATTACATAGGCTGTGACTGGTTTTTGACCGATAAAAACAGTGTTTTTGGTTTGTTCGTCATTCATTGTACATCACGTTCCAAGATTCTTTGTGTTATTTGTTTTCAAAATACAAGGTAGGACTCTTCAGTGCAAACAAGACTCCTTTGAACGAATTAATAAGAATAGTGATTACTAACCTATGTTGTAGTGAGAGAGTTGAAAAAACCTGTAAATTTCAATAAAAAGCTCCAGTTTCTTTTAAAAAATGCAGTTGTCGAGGAAAATGTAATTAGATCATTTTCTACTATTTGTGGTGTTGATGTTGCATATAAAGATACACAGCAGAGAACATTTTCAGTCACGTGTGCAATTGTCACTAACAACATCGGAAAAGTGGTAGAGAAGGAGTATATTCTTCAATCAACTCCTAGAACTCCATATATCTCCGGACATTTTGCATTAAGAGAACTAACTCGAATTCTCAACGTTCTCAAACAGATTAAAACCTATGATTTGTTATTAGTTGATGCAAATGGAAAATTACATTCCCAAGAATTTGGTCTTGCTTGTCATGTAGGAATTTGTATAGCTAAGCCAACAATAGGAATTGCAAAATCACTATTATGTGGTGAAGTTCTCCCTGATCCCTATTTCTCCACATTCAAAGAAGAAGAGTTGTCTACTCATCCAATTATGCTTAATAACAAGATTGTTGGAGTAAAACTAATCATTAATAAAACTAAAAACAAAAAAAGAGAAGAGTTTTTCATTTCTGTTGGTAATTTAATTTCTCTATCTACTGCAGTATCAACTGTTGTGAAGTCACTTAAAGAGGGTAAAATAGCTCCAATTCAACTTGCCCATGAGCATGCCCGTAAAATTCTACAAGAAACTGATTGGACATCAATTCTGAAAAGCAAGTCTTCTATCCCTTCCTCAAGAGAGAAGTTTTAAGGTCCTGAACGTATCAATTTTCTAGAATGATCTTGCCACCTTCTGATGCCTTAGTTCCACAAACTCTTTTGTCGTCACTTGACCAACTAAAGAGTATTCTAAAACGTTTAAATCGACTGCAAATAAGGCTAAAAGAAGTAGAGGATTCCATTGAACGATTGGAGAGTTTTGAGACCCATTCGGATAATTTATTACCTCTTGACGTATTGGCACTTCTAGAACTACCTGAAAACGCTCATACTGTAGCAATGACTTTACTACAAACCATTGAAATGACTGAAGAAGAAATGCAGAAAAGCACAGGGATCGCAGATAATATCATTAAAGAGGCATTAAAGCTATTAATTAAGAACCGATACGTTGGGTGCCGTAAAGAAGGAGAAAGGGTGTCATATTTCGTTGCAAACATCGAATGTTAAAAAATGGACAAATTACTTCATTTGAAACAATTAAATATGTTGAGAATGAAATCAAAATCTTTAGAGAATTTGCTTAGTAATGAGAAGAATATTAACCTAAAATTTCCTACAAGAGAAAAAATAATCCTAACAAGAATCCTTTATGAAAGAGATGATAAAAAATTATTATTTTAATTATAAATATGGGAGAAAGGTGGACATAAATGAATAATGGTATAGCACTTACATTTCACAGTTACAAGGGTGGAACAGGAAAAACTTCCCTTTCTGTTAATGTTGCTGCTCAAATGGCATTAAATGGTAAAAACGTTGTAATTGCAGACTTTGATCTCCGTGCTCCTAGTTTATTTTCAGTGTTTCGTGAAACCCCACGTAGTTATGTTAATGATTTCTTAAACGGCGAGTCAACCTTTGAAGAGGCCTTAATAGACATTGGTGATAATATTCTAACCTCTCCGACCAGTGGAAGCCTTAGAGCGGCCTTAGCAAATCCTGAGAGCTCAGCAATTCAACACATTCAGTATCAAGGAAGAAAATGGCAATATCAAGCGCTCCAACGTATTCTAAAGATGAAAAGAGAGATGCTAATACAAAAAGGTATTGACGTATTAATATTTGACACTTCCCCAGGTATAAACTATTCCGCGTTGAATGTTCTTTCAGTCAGTGATGCTATCATATTAGTATCAAGAACTGATGAAAATGACGTTGAAGGTACACGGCAACTAGTACTTGGGACTTACTCACAAATGGCTAAATTTGGAACCTTTCCTCTTTTAGTTATTAACCGAGCTATTGTGGGAACTGATCAAGAAGTCATTAAAGTTGGTAAAGCATTTTCTACTGAGTTTGATATTCCTATCATTGGTGTCGTTGGTTGCTACTGTGAGATTGCCGCTGAAGGTGGCCGTAGTGTTCAAATCATTAAACGAGAAGCTCATGGTTTTACTGCAAGCATTAAAGAAATTGTTTCACAGATACAAAAACGTGTAGGATAAGTAGAATGAAAATCATCGCAATAACTGCAGCATCTAGTGGCGTTGGAAGAAGCTTTCTAGCATTAAATTTTGCTGCTGCTTACTCCTGGAATCGTAACCAGAATGTTCTCTTTCTAGACTTAAATTATGGGGATGCCAAGATTAAATGGCTGATTTCAAAATATGGTCTTAACTCATGTGATTCCTCTGATTTTAATAATCCAAAAATATCTACTACTGAACTTCTACAGGGCGCTGTTTCAATTTCAAGTTCAGAGAAATCATCATTGCGTATATTATCTGCACCATCGGATCTATCCATCCTTGCCGGAGAATTCGATGATTCTACATCAAGAGAAGAACTATTAAATCTCCAACAACGGATTTCTAGCCTTGAGAAGTCAGATGTCTCATTAATAGTGATAAATGTCCCTCCATATCTCCTGAACTCTTATGTAGCATTGAATTTCTTTTCATTATGTGATGGAGTTATCGTAGTAACAACTGAGAATCCAACAAACCTTATTCCTGCTGCTACAAGAGGATTGGAAGATACATTTTGTTGTATTAATGCTCGAACTGGTGTTGTCATAAATTTCTTCATTCCACCTAACATTCTTTCTCCCCAAACGATGGAAACTAGAGAAACTAAGGTAGAATCACAACTTAAAGCTCCCGTAATCGCTTCTTTTCCTTTTCTATTAGAATTAATAAAATTTCCAATAGAGGGAATTCTTTACATTGAAAAAAATCAGGTAGGATTACCTTGGAATGAGATTTGTTCTGTTATAGACTATTTAGAAGTTGCAATATTCGATTTAGTCAACTCTATAACTGCCCCACAACCAAGAACTGAAGTTACTGTTCGGCCTGTAGCATTATTCATTTCTGAAGCAATTTCTGGTCGAACAATGTTTTCTCAATTCTTTGGTAGATCAGAACAAAACCCCGCTCTTGTAACTGCATCAATGGTTGGTGTGGCTAATATTGTTTCTGAAAGCGCTGGAAGAGCTGGAGAACTACGCTTAATCGATAATGGAAGTGTGAAGATACTTGTAAAGCGTGGACAACGTGGAACAATGGGAATATTATACTGCACCCAAACTAACAGTCAACTTCAAGCCGCTTTTGAAAGATTTATTGGAGATTTTGAAGAGAAATATCCACCTGAAATATCTAAGATGAAAAGAACAGGACTTCAACAAAAATACGAAGGTATAGGAGAGCTTATTGAAAAACGTTTTAGTCAATTTGAAATCAGAATTATTGCAGCTATACCGAAAATAAAAACCCTAGTAGAGGAATTCGCTCGAGATAGAAATATAGAAGATCCAGAAACTGCTTTTCAAGAATTTGTAAATTCATCTGATATAGCAAAGAGAGAAGATGTTATAGGTTTACTCGAATATGAATATACTGTCGAAGATGCTCATTCAAGACATCAATTTTTAGCTGATACCGGGATTCGACCTAAATTAAATCGGATTAAGGAATTAGAAGATGCTACGGGACATTTTTGTCGATGTTGGTTAGATATTGAAATAAAACCATTAGACATCTTTGCAATTCTTTCCCTCCCAGAACGTTTACATGAAACAACTAGGGCCGTAATTCGACTTTCTTCTTCAGGAAAAACAGAATTCACTCCTGAAATAGTAACAAAGGACACAGGAAATAAACTAGAAGTAGAACTAAATAATTTGGAAGAATTAGTGGTTTTAGGATACTTAAGAAAAGGTAAAAATAACATTTTTATTTCTGGAGAAGAGTTGGACCCTTTCTAGATTATCAAAAAACCAAAAA
>JAEOTI010000797.1 GCA_016839955.1 Candidatus Hodarchaeota archaeon
GGTTTAATTTTTTCGAAAAGAAATGTATCAAATAAGCCATTATTTGGACAAGCCCAACATCCGATCCTTGCAAAGCCTTCACCATAAAGGGGATTTAGAGGTATGTTACGCCAAATCGTAAATAACCAAACTTCGATTTCAGTCCAATCTAAAATAGGATAAGCACTATATTGTCGCTGTAGCTTCGTATTCTGATGATGTCGCGGATATTCTGCTCTTAAATTTGATTCTTCTCTTCTTATACCATCAAAACTTAAAATTTTAGTCTTTAATGTTGAGTAATATTGATTTACAGGTGATGCTTTTTGTGTTGAACAACACCATCGCATGGTGCGACTTGGAGGACCTAATTTTTTACACAAGTCAAGAAAGTTATTCTTTGATTTTACTTCTATTACCTTTCCAAGATCATTTTTCCTTACATAGTCTACTGTTTCTTGGTATTCAATATCAGTATTTGAAAAAAGTAATGGAACACTACCTAATTTTTTATGTAATGCTTTGATTACTAGATATGCAGTTACCGCACTATCTTTACCACCACTAAAAGAAACAAAATCCTTGGATCCTCGCTTTTTTTCATTAACCCAATTAATAAAATTTATCGCATTTTTCTCTAATTTCTCAAGCCGTTCCTTGTTTCCTTCAATCAATTTCTTCCGATATTCAGGATCGGTCCAGAAGTATCCATTAATTTTTTTGCATTCGGAACGCTTGAAGTAGTTTTTATTATCATGAAGTATAATATTCCGATTCGTTAATCCCCAGTTATCTGTATCATTTTCTCTTTTTAACAGTATTTTAAAATGAGGTGTTCCTTCTGACATTTCAGAATATAGCAGATTTCGGCTTCGATATAGAATCTTAGGAAAGCGATTCGCTCTATCTCTTTTAGATTCATCATTTATCGTGTTCTCTGTTTCTTCACTTTCATTATCTGAATTATTGATGTAAAGGTCTTTATACATTTTATACTCTTTAATACCAACAGGTTTCACTCGTGAAATGAAATCGACAACTTCATGTTGTGATATTCCGGAGCCTCCGCATTTTCTTTGAATAAGTGGGATATGGCAGTCTAAGCACCACATAAAAGTACTCATGCTATATTCTCCATGTAAACGATATTCTGCTGATTCAACACATTTTTTTGTATATCTGGATTTGTACCTAATCGCGTTACTATCAAAAGTTCCACATTTTGCCCAATGTAATCGATAATTTGCTCAAAGCTTTCATCATCTGCTGAATATAATGTTTCATCAATGATGAAGAACGGAAACTCTTGTAAGAATGCATTTTTAATTGAGAAACCAACAAGAATCGCAATTAATCGTTTCTCTAAGCCAGAAAGCTCCTTAAATTCTCCAGATAGTCCTGTTCTCCGAACAATTTTCAAATTAAAATCATCGTCAAGACAAATTGACGCCAAACTCGGTATATCCAGTTCAGCTAATATTTGTTTAAGATGATAACTGATCTTGTCTAAAATATTTTCTTGTATCAAGATAATTCCTTTTTGTATGAAACGAACTACTTTTTTTAAATTTCTCCTTCTTATATTAAAGACATTAAGCATTGAAAGTTGAGTTTCTGTTCTCGTTAACTCACCCTGGATTCTGTTTAACCTCTCCTCAATATGTTTGAGTTCACCTTGTAATTCATTTTCCATTTTGGCTAATTCTTGTTTCTTTTCAGACTTTTCTAATACTTGATTTTGAAGACTATCAAAAACATATTGTATTTCATTCAGTTCTTTGCTTTTAAATTCCACTTTTTCTTGAATTTCTTCTAGTTTCTTTCCTTTCCGATTTATATCATTCTTAATGCTTTGGATTTTTTTTCGAAGCTCCTTCTCTTCTTTCGGAAGTCCAACTTTCAAATCCTGAAGTTGTTCTTCATGTTTTTTGCGATCTTTAAGTAGTTCAGTTAATAATTTATTAACTTTTAATTTATCGTTTCCGTAATGAATGTTTTCATCTTCTATCGTTCTTAGTTTTTGTAACAAATATTCTCGCGAGATAGTAGAACCACAATGTAAACACTCATTTATATTTTTATTTAGCGTAGTTTTGAAATTTTTAATTAGAATATCACAACGGGAGATTTCTCTATTTATCTTTCGTAATTCAGACCTTTTCAGAGAAATTTTATCATCAAGATTTTGTATTTCGCTATTGTGATACTCTATATGTTCTTTCGCAGTTTTAAAGCTCTCTCCTATCTCTGAAAGTTTTGAATTTAATTTATCTCTATCTTTCACGAGTTTTGGGAGTTGTGTCTCCAACAGATTATTATTCACTGTTAATTTATTCAATTCATCATTAATACTTTCTAATTCAGTGGAAGTCTGATTAAAATTTGTTATTAGCTGAGAATCCGACTCTTGTGAAATTGATGCTAGCTGATATTTTTTGAATTCAGATTTTTTATTGCGTACTTGAGAAATCAATGTTTTTTGTTCTTCTCGAAAGCGATGTTTCTCTTTTAATAATTGTTTTGATTCTTGATCTTTTTGGTCTCTATAACGAGAATCCAATCTCATACAAGCTGCATAAGCCCTTTCATAAACGTCTAAATCTGTTATTCTCACAAACCAGTCCTTTAAAATATTAAAATCCCCTTTCATCACCGCCTCCATTATTTCATGACTCTCTGTTAAGAAGGTGAGTTGATTCGCAAATTTATTGTCAGTTAACAACTTCTTTTTTTTGCAACTCGGACGGTGCCGTCCGATCGTCTTCCAATGTCAGTAAAAAAGCTATCATTACCATTTTGTAATCGAACATGTCCAATCATTGACGAAGAATTTAAGAAGTGAGTACCAACGATATTAGATGACCTAGGTAGTAATAATTGGAATGCATGTAACAAACTCGTCTTCCCTACAGCATTTGGTCCTATAACAATGTTCGTACCTTGTTTAAAATGAAAGGAATGCTCTCCTACAAAACACCCAATATTTTTGATTATTAACTCCCAGTCATCCATAGGAATTCCCTAATCCAAGCTTCTTATGAAGTTATCTATTTTATTTTCCGCTTCTTTTTCTGAAGCTTTTGTACCCTGCTTTAGAATTTGAAAAACATCTCTAAGGATAAGTTTCTCAATTTTCGTGTCATCTAATATCAGATTATTTTTAGAATCTTTTTTTCTAGGTTTTGATCCCATTTATTAATCTCCTCTATTTCTTTTGGAATTTGATGAGGATA
>JAEOTI010000046.1 GCA_016839955.1 Candidatus Hodarchaeota archaeon
CGTAGCGGAAGCATTAATCGCTTCTTTTGCGTCAGTAAAGATACGTAGTGAAGGACAGCACTTTCGACCTCCCTCAGTGAGTTTAAAAAACCCTCCAAAAGTGAGTAGAGAAGTTCTTGCAAGTGTAGGGATTGTAAGTCATAGCAAAGGTGAAATCATCAAAATTCCATTTTCTGAAGTTAGAAAATTTTCAAATCTAGATTTACCAATGTCCCTAGCTAGTATTTGTGATATAAATGGTAAAGTTACACTCCGAGAACCTGTTCCTTTAATCAATATATACTCCCTTCTTATCCACAAAGAAAGAGTCAGTAATAAAATCCTTCGAAAACTTGGTGAGTCTTTTTATGGAACCTCATTAGCAAGCGATTATTTTCTTCACAAATACCAAGAAGAAGGGATAATAACGCGTGTCAATCGAGGGCTATACAAACGTGGACCCTGTTTTGATACTGCTCTTAGTGAACATGATGCTAAAGTAGCGCATCAATATAGTCAATTCTTGAAAGAAATAGGCCAAGTGGCATTATCAGGTTCTTATCAGATATCTTCCATGGCTGATGGAACTACTCCTGATTCTCTTTCACGGGAAGAACTGATAGCCCAGGTAAAATCTCAGCAACGACTTATCTCAACCCTAAACTTAGAACTTCTTGCTCAACAGAAAGAATCTGAATAATTTCTTGGTATAAAAAAGTGTTTAACCCCCATAAAAGAGGGGATTAAGAGATTCAGTTTATGTTATTGAAAAAGACACACTCGAAACTGCATAGGGTGAGCCCACACCAGAAATCCATATGTTGATTCCATTATAGTTTCCAAGGTTGTCATCGTTTAGACGATATCTCCAATAGATGAAGAAAGTGTTACTGCTTCCTGGAACATTAAATGAAGATGTGTCATATGGATTTACAGTTAGGGGTGATGTTTGGAACCATAAATTTCCATTATGAACCGCAACGTCATTTGGTGTAGAAGTACCCATATCTATTCGGTCTAATGATTTAGAACCGCCTCCTGACCAAGATAAGCTACAGCCAACAACGGTAACTGCCGCTCCATCATTACGAATTGCGACATACATGCCCCTTCGTCCATCTTTTGTAGCACTCACAAATGCAAATGAAGGTTCTGTTTCCGTTTTTGAAGGTGTCAGGAAAGTAATGGGGTCTTGTATCTTGAAGGGAGCATCGGTAGTATTGAAAACATTTGATATTT
Source organism: Candidatus Hodarchaeota archaeon (assembly GCA_016839955.1). The sequence continues at coordinate 1,219 of JAEOTI010000046.1, forward strand.
GTGTATTAAAAACAGATGTATTGAAATATAATTGGATCTCATAATCTCCGATTCCTAATGGTTTGTCAGTTATGTCAACCCATGTGTCATTAGGCGTAGTTCCACCTGGCCAGACACTGAGGCCAGCTATCCAAATGTCTGTAAGTCCTACTGATGTTCCGTTACCCCAATAGGTTTTTATTTGAACCGCATCGCATGATTGTCCAGTCACGTTTATGTGATACGTTACTAGGTCTCCATCTACATTTATTTCTGGATTAGAAGACCGAGCTATTATGGGTGTTGTTTGTGCAGAAACAGTAATTTTGATAGGGTTACCCTCGGTTCCCCAGTAAAAAGTACCATTGTATCCATAGGTTGGCCACTGAAACGCCTGGTCTTTCGCCTCTAAGTAGTAATAAGTGAACTGTCCAAAAGTAATTTGATCACTTGGGATGTTTTGTGTCCAACGGGTGATTTTAAAACCAAGAGTGGTGTAACCTACGGGATCATAACTCTCTGGTGTCATATCGACCTTTGTAAAAGCCCCACTTTCTCCCTGTCTATAATAAAGACTAACTCGACCTGTTTGAAGGGCAGAATCGTTAGCATAAGATGCATCATTATCATAGGTTAGAGCGTTTATCTGAAGAGCATTCCCAGTAACGCCACTCGTTACATTTGCACTTTGATAAACATAAGGATCCCAATCATCGATAACAGAAATATGCCAGGGAGATGAAACATTGCCATCATAAGCCACTGGACCTCCTGTTGTATCAGTAGCATTAATGAAATAATCTATGCCATCAAGCTGCACAACGGCATATGGGATTGTAAATGTAAAGTTTCCTGTGGAGTTTTCCATTGTTTCACTGCTCCAGTCTAATGGGGCTTGCGAGAAAACAGTATCGTTTGTGCTTCGATACCATAAATCAGCGATTGCTACTCCACCAGGATCTGTAATTTCAGCCGTGATTTCAATTGCATCTCGATAGTATGAAGAATCAATAGGAGTATGACTAATATCTGGTGAATATGAATCTATTATTAGGGGTTCATTGGGATCGTTTGCGGTATCATTCATGTTACTGTCAACATCTATTGCCTGAATCCAGTAAGTCATATTGTAATTCCAAGCAGAGAGACCAGCATAGGTTGATGGTATGTTACCTTGGAATATATCACTTACTCCTATCCTTGTCATTGATATGGATCCATTGGGGTAAGTTAAGTCACCAATTGAACTGATTTTATACCAGAGATAAACAGAGTTGATTTGTGAATCTTGGCATCCAGTATCGGTTACATTGGCTCGGACTACGGTTGAAGTCCCTAATTCGACTGTATTGTTAGAATATGGTAGGTATGTATTAAAATCCCAGATTTTAGGTTTGGTATAATCATTATCGAGGGTATAATTCACTGTATTTGACCGGTTCCAGCCTGCATAGTCCCAGACGACGAATGTGACATTGTGATTTCCATTATCTAATCCTTTTGCACTATAATTATAACTAGCCCAGCTCCAATCCCAGGGATAACTGGTGGCTGTATAGTTTGCAAGAGTAGGGTTGTTTATTGTGGCCCGATTTGCATCTAGGTAGTAACTCACATTCTTTATTTCTTGATCAGTGATTGTAGGTTCATAAGCGACTGTTCGTCGGATGAATTCATCATCACTAACAGAAAAACTAGTAATTTCAGGACGGTCTGATTCCAGACTTAGAGCTTCACTCTTTAGAGTCGTACCACCTTTCCATGCAATATTGATTTGGTAATATATATCGTTGTCAGCGTTTTCAGGAACTAATTCAAAGTAAATAGATAGGTCTTGGTAGTCTGCTGCCTTAATTTCAATGGGAAACTCATAAAAATGTTCAATATCTGTCCCAGTATCTATATAATCCGTTCCATTTTTGTATTTAACATTGAAACCCGTAATCTCTCCTTCTCCTTTTCCATCATTAAAAATATTGAGTGAAAACTTCCCCCAAGCCTTACCATTCTCTTTCGTTGTATCTGTATCATAAATTAGAGTTGCTTCATTTAAGGTAAGTTCTGGTTCTGCTTCAAACATTGGAAGGACAATAAAAAATACAATCGCTGAAGCGGCTACCGCTAGCCCAATTAAAAGAATTACTGCAATAATGGGTGAAACTCCGCGTTTACAATTCTTAATACCTGATCTAATAATTTTTCTCGGAATCATCATCTCTGTCACCTGAAATTAACCTAATTATTGATATCTTATTCCTTAGTAGTTCTCCCGATTCTTAAACATTAATGTATCATTCTGAACAATCAGTCTTCTCGATTATTGTCCTCAGTGACAAGTATTAACGAGAAAATCATAACAATCCAAAAAATACATGTTATCAAAAATATTACATGTTACAAATATAAAGTTTCGTATTAAGAATCCTCAAAATTAAGATCAAATAATTTTAATTTCTTGCGCACTTTTCATGATTGTACAAGAAAATAATGTCTTTTAAATCCTTATTTTTATGTTTTTAGTGATTTCACGCTGAAAAGAGAAAAAAGTAATGTGGAGAGTGCTCAATCATATGAAACCTATAGGTGTCATTGGTGGAAGTGGTTTCTATGACTTTTTATTTCAATCTGAGAAGAAGAGTGTAGATACTCCTTTTGGGAAGGTTGATTTATACCAAGGAAATGTAAGTGGTCAAGAAGTAGTCTTTCTTCCCCGACATGGTACCGATCACTCCACTCCTCCCCATGCCATCAATTATAAGGCTAATATTTATGCTATAAACAAAATTGGAGTACAAAGAGTAGTTTCTACAAATGCTGTTGGTTCATGCCAAGAAAAACTCAAACCGGGCGACTTTATACTTCTTAGTTCCTTTTTAGATTTATTTGGATGTGGTACTCAAACTTTCTTTGATGGGTCTGCCTCAATCATCACTCAGAATGGAAAAAAGCGTGAGGGAGTTGTACATTCAGATATGACAGAACCTTATTGTCCTCAACTTCGAGAATTATTTCAAGAAGAGGGAAGATTGTCGGATGTAACTGTTCATAACAGAGGAATATATGCAATGTTCAGAGGGCCCAGGTTTGAGACACCAGCTGAAATCAATGCGTTAAAGAGCTTAGGTGTAAATGTCGTTGGAATGACAAATGTTCCTGAAGTTATCCTCGCAAGAGAAATTGGTTTGTGTTATTCAACAATTGCAGTAATAACAAACTTTGCTGCTGGTATGCAATCACGTATTACTCACGAAGAAGTCACAGAAATCTTCAAAAAACGAATTAATGACTTGAAACAGTTAATAAAGAAAGTAATTAAGAGGATTCCACAAGACAAAACTTGTCTTTGCTAATTTTTCACAAAATCTGATTCGTCAGTAACTTTATCAAGAGCTAAGCGAACTCTGCTTCTTTTCAGGTATAATCCAACTTTTAACCCGTCGTAAGTTAGTGAAAACTTTCCCTTAGTTTTTTCCACTAATCCAAGTTCCTCTAGCTGACTAAGTGTACGACTTCGTATAATTGGGGCCCAAGCACGTCCTTTTACTATCTCTCTAATAGACATTGAATGAGACTCTACATTATTATCCATAGTTTTTGCAAACATTCGTTCAATAATTACTTCACCATCTTTAGTCTGCTCTAATTTCCAGAGGGTTTCAAAAGGAGGAACTACACCGCCAAAACCTGCAGCGATATCATAAACACAAAGAAGTTCGCCCATTAACTGCGGGTACGCTTGACGTAGTTCTAAATTGTCTGCAATAATGTTGTTTATTGCTTCTAAGATTTTATTGACAACGTCTCTTTCCATGTATGCCATGGACTCAACTAAATAAACTTTAAAAGTGTTTAAGACTTGTTCCGCTACATCATATCGCTGTTTTTCGATGCTCTTTTGAAACCAAGTCTCGAGAACCGATAAATCCCGTCCTGAGAATAATGCCAGGTCACGCAGCTCGATAACATCTTCTTTTGAAACCTCTTTCTCTTTCTCTTCAGTACTTGTTGTCTCATTCATAGGAATGAAGGCCTCTTCTGCTGAGCTGCGATTAAAATTTCCTTTTCAATGCTTATAAACCCTGACCCAATCAACGAAGAACTACTCTCAATGTTACTTATAATCCTGCCTAAGGCTAGAAAAAGCAATGTACTTGAAAATGATGAAACTATAATTAGAACAGATAATATTTTCGACTGCACGGAATTTGTTTTATTTGATAGCTAACACAGTGAATATAGAATAATAATGGGGACAAAATCTCGGCAATTATGGGAAAACCATGCTAATAAACATTCCAAATTCTGATTAAAAGGGGACAATCGTACTATGTTCCTATCTAGCGGATTGTAAGGAATATTGACATAGAAATATCAAATAAAAAGAGAAAATTTAGAACACACACCAAATCTTTAAGGCGCTAAAATAATTTAATTAAGCAAATTTTGTAGATATGTTCTTTTTATACCTTATTAAGCATAAATATCTAGTTAGAGATCCTTTACGACTTCTTAAGGTGAATTATAATGAAACAAATCCAGGTTGTCGTACCTGCAGGAGAAGGATGGCGAATTCGAGACGAATTATCCAGTAGGTTCCCTTATGTTAGTCTTGTCGATGGACGAACAACAGACCTGCTCCTTTTTGCTGTTGGTGTTGGACATGTTCAAGAGTTGCTAGGAGCCCTTGATGAACAGGGTGTGGGTAAGAAGCATGGCGAAATCTCTGTAGTTGATATGACAACACGGATTCCACGAGTTCCAGTTGGTTTAATAACTGGAGGAAGAATAGCAGATACGGAATTATTTGATCAATTACGAGGAGAAGGATCAATAGATACACCCTTCATTACCTATACTATATTAGCTGCATTAATTGCCACTTTCGGTCTTATTGCTGACAATATTGTAGCTGTCATTGCAAGTATGATCGTAGCTCCATTATTGGGGCCAATTATAAACACAAGTTACGGTTTATTAATGGGAGAAGAGCGCATTTGGAAACAGGCTGCAGTAACAGAAGCTTTTGGGATCATAGTTTCAATGTTTGTTGGAGCAGGTTTTGCATTTATTCTTGTAGGAGAAACAGCTGCAGCTAATTTTAGCCTTACTGGTGAGATGGAATCACGCACAGCTGTTTCCTTATTAGATATTGGAATAGCTGTTGTAGGGGGACTTGCAGCAGGCGTAGTTACCACTGAAAGAGAACGGGCTGGTATCATAGGAATTGCAGTCGCAGCTTCGCTAATGCCTCCAGCCACAAATATTGGTATTCTATTTAGGCTTGGTTTATACTACGAAATGGCGGGATGCTTCCTTTTACTTCTAATTAACTTAGCAGCAATTCATTCTGCCCTGCTTTTAGTCTATTGGATTAGAGGGATCAAACCTACTACACAATGGAAAGCAAGAGTCGCAAGAAAATCGATTCAGCGAGGAATTGTACTAGTTGTGTTGTTGATTATCATGATAAGCGTTCCAATTATCTATCTTGCATGGGAGAGTTATGTAGAATGGAATGCAACGATGAGTGTAAGTGGTATTGTTTATGACGAACTTGAAGATGAAGGTATAGTTCAATCGCGAGTCAAGACACTCGATATTAATATTGATTCATCTCGAATATCAATCTACCTTGTCTTAGCTCTTCGTGATTATGAATATGATAATTTTGCAACAGAAGGAGATAGGGAAGCAGTAGCGAATCGTATAGCAAATAAAGTAGAAGATAAAATGGATAAGGATTGTTGGGTGTCAATTCAGTGGATCAAATCCATATCCAGTACTAGTTTAGCCCAACCAACTGTAAGAAATGATATTGTCGGCTAAAATTTACTTCCTGTTATTTTTTATACCATTTTGTAAGAATACTTTTTTTAGCTACAATGAGAAGATAAGCAGGACGTAATTTTAACGAATGAATATTCGCAAAAAAATAATCTTTTCAGCTCATTCTTGGATGTGTGAACCTCTTGATATCTCGTGACGGTATTGTACGTATCTCTGAAGCTGTAGCAAGTATAGAGGTTAAACTATCCGATTTACAAGCGACATTCCAAGAAAAAATTAAAGGATTAACAACAGCGTTCAAAGAAATCCAAACAGGCCTTGAAAGAGTTGAAGAAGAATTTGAGAAAGGAAGCAATACGCTTTCAGAATTGTCTAACGGGCAAAAGAAACATTCTGAGAGTTTAGAAAAATTAGAAGGACAACTAGATATTCTTAATCAAGAAAAAGAAGCTTTACAGGAAAAACTTGGCGAAAATGAGCACAATGAAACAGAGTTCTCTGCTATTAAAGAACAACTTCAAGAGCTACAAACTGAAGGAGAAACGTTATCTAAAGCTCTTAGTCATGAAAAAGAACTAAATGCTGTATTAAAGCAATTAAATTCAGAAATGGATGAACGAATCCAAGCAGTTGAACAAGAACAATCAGCTTATCAAATTCTAGTTAATCATTTATGGGGCGGAGCAATACACTTGAAAATCATTAGCCTGTTAAAAACTGAATCTCACAGTCGCGCGGATTTGGTTTCCTTGACTGAAGCAGAAGCTGCTACAGTAGTAACTGCATTAAAGGAATTAGAAGCCAAAAAAATAATTGACTATGATGAAGAAAAAGGTATTGCGACCTTAAACGAAAACTTACCATAATTTCTACATTAAACTTATTATATTTGTGAACAAAACCAAATTTTTCTTCCTCTAAAGGTCATTTCCTCTAAATAAATCCGTTTTTAATTGTCCATATTCTTTTCTAATGGTAAAGAAAATCTCACATAAAGGAAGTATGAGATTGTTTCTCCCAGATATTCAACTCACTTAACCTAAAAAGACACAATTTACTAATAGGAAGTGCTTTTTTTCACGAAATCTGAGAATAACATAGACAAAACGATACGAGGGTCATTCAATGCCCGACCTTAGGCAATTTGATGCATTAACTGGAGAGCCATGGTATTCTTCATCCTTAATGGCTCATCTCAATAAAAATTATCCTTGGCGGAAAGATAGCGACTTTATGCTGACCTTTTCGAAACTACTAGGCGACATTCGTAAAGTTGCGAATTTCAAAAAGGTGACTCCATATATTCTACCAGGTTCAAGTTCATTTGCAGTAGAATTTTCAGTTGCTAATCTTTTAGAACCTGATGATGTTGCCTTGGTCGTAGGAGAAGGACCATCAAGCGAATATATTGCTTCTATAACAAAACCTTTTGCAGCAGCAGTTGATCTTTTTCCCCTTACAGGGGATGATTTGAATTCAGATCTTTCAGCTAAACTAGAGGAAAAACCCTACAAGGTAGTTTTAGTACCTCATGTTGAAATGAGCACTGGAATTCTATTACCAGTCGAAGAGATTGAAAGAATTGTAAGAGAAGTAAAAGCTTTTCTTATAATCGATGCCCATGCAACTATTGGAGCTCATCCAGTTCCAAAAGCTGATGTTATTACTTGTGGATCAAATTATGGTTTAGGAAGCCCAGCAGGTTTGAGTATAATAATACCAAGAGAAAGAGTATTAGAAGAAAGGAATGGTCGCTCAAGTAATCCACCAAGCCGAAATTTAGATATGTTAGTTTGGTCTCCAGTTATGGAAAATTATCTTGCTTGTGAAGTAATTCCACCAATTTCCGTACCAACTGTTCTCATTCACTCTCTTTCACACACTGTTGGAGAAATTGCAAAAGATCCAGCTAAATATGAAGAAAACCATGCTAAATTTTCCCAAACTTTTAGAGAAGCAATCACCACGATGGATTTTGAATTAGTAGAAGAAGATCACGATCAAGTAGCACGAACGTTTACCATTTTTCGATTACCAGAAGATATCAAACCGGGAGCGTTTAATAATTCCGCATCAAAAATGAAATTACGCCTTGATAAACCTCAAACTGGGAAGAAAGATGAAAGAGAAGTGACTGTGGGCCATGTAGGCGTTATTACAGAAGACGATTTAATTAATCTCCTTTTCAGACTAGAATGTGTGTTAGCTGATCAAAATAAAGAATCAAAAACAAGTAGTATTCGCTATGCAACACGGGCTCTTCATGGAAAGAAGAAAGTTGAACCTGAACAAGATTGATGATTTGACTTAATTTTCAAAACCTTTTACAGTATCCCATAGAATATCAATCGATTTCTCAATCATATTTGATGGAATACCACAATGAGCTAATCTAATTCCATTTAATCCACTTTGATTTGTAACTGGTACAACACCTAATCCATTTTCTAACAATTTTTCTCCTAATATCTGAGCATCTATTCCTTCGACAAAGTAGAAATGGAAGAAACTTGAATTTGCAGGCATTGGTTTTAGAGAATGTAATGAAGGCATTGTTTTTTCTTTTAAGGTCATTTTCTGGTGTCTGTACTCTAATTTCCTTCGAATTTGTTCCACATCATCTAAAATTGAGTTATATTTCTTCTGATCAGAAAATATTCTAGCTAGAGCTTCTTGAGGAGGCCGAGGTGCACTAGAGATTGTGCTTCTAACAGCTTTTGCCAGAACTTGCCGAATGTTAGTTTCCTTGAAAGATTTTAGAGGAGGACCATATGAGATGGCACCTAATCGGAATCCATACATAGGTCGACGTTTAGTTGGGGCATCAATTTTGAATAACATAACATTTTCATTTTGTGATAGTAGATATGGAAAGACACTGCAGTCCAAAGGTTGAGAAGAGGATTCTTCATTATTTAAATATACATAACCTTCGTAAGCATCGTCAAGAAGGACAATTAAATCCTCATTTTGGTTTTCTAGAAACTTACCAAGCAGTTCTGTTTCATCCTTGCTCACCATATAACCTGTTGGATTGTTAGGAAAATTCAAATATAAAGCTACTTTTTTTTCTTCGTTTCTTGCTTTATTGAGTGCTTGTTTAAGCCCTGCTAAGTTGAATTCATTTCTTTCATTGAAAAACGGAAAGTCAATTAACTTCAGACCTAAATTACCATAGAAGAGATTGTCGACATTTTCCCAACGCGCATCTGGAGTTATAATAATATCACCTGGATTGAGCATAATTAGTCCAGTTAAAAACAACCCATTAGTTAATCCTCCAGCAACAGGTATTGGATCACTAGTATTCCTTCTTGCAAACAGTTGAAGATCTTCTGGGTACATATTAATCGTATCAGCCTTCCAACCTGAGATGAAGGCTGGCATTCCTGCAATTTTTCCATAACCAAACATTTCATCTAAAGATAAGGAACAAATTTCTTTGTGTAAAGTTTTTGATACTAAAATCGTTCCATCATCGTTTTTAGCTGTTCCAATGGTTGCATTTATAATTTTTGGATTTTCCTTTTGTTTTTCTATGGTTTTTGAAGCCCATGATAGTGTTCCTTTTTGAATATCTACCCTTTGGTTGATTCTCTCCCCTATTTGAGATAATGCTGGGAAAACATTATTATTTGACATTTTTTAGCCGGTTCCTCTTCTATCATCTGAATTCATTTGTTTTTTTTTAGTTTAAATGGTTCTCTTATGATTGCTAACTGTTGATAGTTCATACCTAAATAAAGAAGAAATGGATTTTATTTCAAAAAGAATTGGAAGAGACTATTTGGAGTGTAAATATTAACATGACTTGGCGATTGATTCCATTTTCAACCATGAATGCTTATTGGAACATGGCCATAGATGAAGCTATTTTAGAAAGTCGTGAAGAAGGTAAGACAGCAAATACATTGAGATTTTACAGGTGGGAGCCAAGTGCAGCTTCTATTGGCCGCAATCAAGCCATTGAAGAAGAAATTAACCTAAAATCCGCCAGCAAATTAGGAATAGATATTGTTCGGAGAATTTCCGGTGGCGGGGCGGTTTTTCATCATAGCCAGTCAGAGATAACATATTCAGTAATAATTGCTGAGGATGAGTTTTTTGACTCAAAAAAACCGAGTTTAGTATTTAAAATAGCAAAAGGGATTCATTTTACCCTTGAAAATTTTGGACTCCCCGTAGAAGAACAAACGATTCATTGTCCTTCTATCTTCATTCATGGGAAGAAAATTTCTGGAAATGCTCAGGTAAAAAGAGGAGGTATAATTCTTCAACATGGTACATTTTTACTTAAAAATGATCCTAATCTAATGTACTCAATTCTAAAGGTTAAAGGACAAAAATCAAAGAGAAAAATGGTTCAATCGGTTTTTCAACACGTAACAACCCTTGAAAACGAACTTGGGTATATACCGAAACTAGAAGAAGTTATAACACAACTACAATATGGTTTTCAGAAGGCCTTTGACGTAGAGTTTAATGAAGTACCTTTGTCTCAAGATGAAAAATCTCTAGCAAAACAATTAATGGAAGAGAAGTATTCATCAGAAGAATGGAACTTTAAATATTGAATAATGCTGGTTGATATCTTGAAATATCCCCATATCATCGTTTTTGACTTAGATAATACACTTATTCAGTCTCAAATCGATTTTGAAGGTATTCGAGTTGAATTAAAAAGGCGAGTTGAGAAATACGGGTTATCTAACTCTTCACAATTTTTGGATTTACCAATTTCTCGTATTCTTTCAATAATAAAAGAAAAATTCGGTCCTAAGTCTGATAAATATAAAGAAGCTTGGCAAATCGTCGAAAACTTTGAATTACAAGGAATGAAACAATCCACAATCGAACCAGAAGTTTTACCCACCTTAGTAAAAATCAGAGATTTAGGAATAAAAACTGCAATATTAACCAACAATTCTCGGAACGCAACCTTGAAGGTACTTAATAACTTCGACTTGAATGTATTTGACTTAATTGTATCTAGAGATGATATCATCGAAATGAAACCCTCAGGGTTGGGGTTATCACACATCATAAATGAGTTCTCTGGATCTGTTAGCAAAACAATCTTTATTGGAGATTCTTACATTGATGCGTTATGTGCTCAAGAAGTTGGAGTAAAATTTATCGTAATAGGCTCAAAAAACTTCCCAGGAATAGTTCAGAGAGATATTCCATATTTTAAGAAACTTAAGTCAATTAAACAGATTTTATCCTTATTCGAATCAAATCTACTTTTTCAAGCTTAAGTCTTATAATTTTGGATGTTCAAGCCCAACATACCTACTACCTACTCGTTCATCATATCCAATACTTGTTTGACGAGTAAGACGGTGAAAAATGATCTGTACAATTGGAATGCCAGGAAGTAATTCCACAGGTTGATTTGCTTGACAAAATATCTCAAGTGTTAAAGTTGTGGGTTTTTCTAATCCCGTCCCAGGATTAACCAATCCTGCTGCATGAACTACAACTCCCATTCGTGCAATCGACGATCGTCCCTCTAAAGTAGCTGCGAGACCCTTTGATATAACAATTTTTTCCTGCGTTGAGGCAAGAATAAACTGACTGGGTGAAAGTAGGAATGAATGGCCTGATGTGCAAATATTCTTGAGATTAGCTTGCATTAATGCAGTATTTCCAGGAGATAACACATTTCCAGTTTTAAAAACCGTAAATTTATCTGAAAGATGGAGGTCGATTGAGCAGGGTCCAATTTGAGCTTCCCCTTTAAACGGGATAATTTGGATCTCTTTATTATTTAATGCTTCAATAATGTCTTCTCTGGCTAATATCATTTAAAGCCACCTTTCTTTGTTTCCAATCAGGATAAAATTAAATGAAAGTTGGTTTTTGTTAGTGAATTTTCGATTTTTAGGTATTTTAGTTGAATATTGTTGCTTCAGTTCTTCCTACGCCATAATAAAGTAATTAAGTTTCTCTTTAAAGTTGGAAGGATTTTAATTCAAAAAAAGTCATTATTAATTGGTGTGGTACAGTTTTGTCTACCAATGAACAAGAACCATCCAGTATAGAAAAAGCACTTATGAAGGTGGCAGAAGGGTTTAAAGACTACTTTTGTAAGGTTTTTGAACGCGATTTTAATCAAACGCCAGATCTCACCACTGTGAATGTAAATAAAATAAAGATGGAAAAGAAAATTGGCGTTACTGGTATAAGACTTGTAACTGTTGCTTTTTCAACAAATTTGGGGGATTATCAAGCCTTACTTGCCGTTAAAACAATGGATTCTCCTGAAAAAGCGAAAGAAACACTCCAGCGCATAGAATTTGTTACAGAGATGCTTGCAAAAGCACCAATCTCCGGATTAACTACTCCTCAAGTAATTTTTGAGGGTTCCTCGTTGGTAGTTATGGAGGGAATCGTTGGTGCAGCATTTCGGGAATCACCTGTTCCGCAAACAGAGAAATTAAGACTCGCAGGTAGAGCAATAGCTGCTTTACATGGTTCTGAGGGCACTGAACCATCAAAAGAACGATATAAACTCCTTCCTCAAAAAGTAATAGAAGCTCTTCCAATTAACCAAGATCTAAAAGGTAGTTTGCTTCAGCTGTTCGAAAAACACATTGAGACCATAATAAATCAGAATCTTAATTGTGGCGCATATTCGTTTGGTGATTTTCATCCAGGGAATATCATGTTTGAAGTTCGAGAACATCAAACTCCTATTATTATGACTCATTTGATTGATCCAGAGTTTCTAGATGTAAGTAGGACAGTGGATCGTAGTGAAGATATATGTAATTTCTTTGTGACTCAAATCGTTTCTGATGGATTAGAAAAGACTAAAAAGGATCTTAGTGCATTCATGTCAGGTTACAATGAGGTTTTAGCTTATTACGGGAATGGCAGAGGTCTTTCTCAGTATTACGAAACAGAAGTGCCTTCTCTCAATTTTCATTTAGCTCAAGGAGTTTTATTGAGCATTTTGAATATACTTGGAATGCCACCAGACTTGTTTGGTGGTTCAGAAGGCTTATCTAATGAGGTTACAAACAGGATTAACTTAACAAACACCATTTTAACGGAAGCACCGATTTATTAGATGCTATAAATCTTAAATTTTTAGTATGGTCCGCAATTAGTAATTTCTAATCGATGTACGAATAGAATAAACAGTAATATTACCAATATAATCATGAATTTCGCATTTGTATTTTGTATATAGATAGAATAAACAAGCTAGCCCCAATATTTCTAATGTGAGGGTTAAGGGATCTAAAATCCAATCTAAATGATTCAACGCATTTTCTGTTGTTGTAAAAGATTTCGGGTATAATGGCCAAAACCAAGGAAGTTCTCCAGTAGAATCCAGTAATAAATGTGATAAAACTCCAATAGAAAGAGAAAAACCAGTTTTTTTTGAATAAATCGCGAGGAAAGGAATACTACAGGCAATACTGAATAGTAATGTATGACCTAATGCTCTACCTGATGAAAAAACAATCTGACTGAACGTTTTATCTACAATGTCGGGTAGAACACAGCCCAAACCCAAAGCAATAGGATTAAACAATCCATTACTCCACATTTTATTTGGGGTATTAGATTTAGTAGTTGGTTTCCCGTCTTGGATTAATATCTGACCAATTAGATCCGCTAATATTAATGGAAAACCAAGATGAGCTAAAGGAAATGTCATTCATTTTCCTCCACTAGTTTAGAGAATTCAGAAAAGCTGGAACAGTCTCAGATGCTGGTCCGGAGTAATAGAAATCCGTGATTGGAGTTAAGGGTGTTTCATTAATATTGAACTCAATAATAATGGCATTATTTTCTTTTGCAATTTGAGGAAGTGCAGCTGCAGGGTAAACAACTGCTGAAGTTCCAATGACAAGCATTGTGTTACAAACTGACGCTTCTTTGAAAGCAAATTTGAGAATACTTTCTTTCAGACTCTCTCCAAACCAAACTACATCGGGTCTCTGGAAACCATTGCAAACACAAATTGGAATTGTTTCAGGAGGTTCTGTAAGCCGGTATTGCTCTCCACAAGAAATGCAACGAGTGTGAACGATAGATCCATGAAGTTTGAGGATTTTTTCAGAACCTGCCCGTTCATGAAGATCATCAACATTCTGAGTTATTAAAGAGCTTAACAATCCAACATCTTCTAATTTGGCTAAAGCCAGATGAGCTGCATTAGGAACTACTGAGAAAAGTTTCTTTAGGCGCCAAGAGTACCACTTCCATACTAGTTCTGGATCCCTAGCGAAAGCTATTGGTGTCGCGAGATCTTCAGGCCGATATTTTTCCCAAAGTGCATCTTTACTACGAAATGTTGGCATTCCTGATTCTGCAGAGACTCCTGCCCCAGTTAACGCAACAATTTTGCCAGATTTTATCCTCTGAATATCGATATTCAATTTTTGTCACGTTTGAGCTTTGAAATCTCTTTCAACTTGCTGAAAACGAAAATAAGCATAATTTTCCTGAGCCTGCTGCTAGGATTGGCTTATCTGCGACGAATTTTTTCCCTAAAATACCCTCAAGATAATTCTCCCAAATTTTAGCTACAAACATAATGAACGGAAGATTCTCTTCTTGTGCTAGTGATGGATTTTTACCATAGAAAATCAATTCAACAATTTGTTCTGGTGGTAGTAAACCTAATCCCTTGACAAGCTCATGAGGACCAGCTTCTGGTGCATGATCCCTAATATTTTGTAAGAACCGGTCTCCAATCTTACTAGCGATTTCTTTTTGCCTACTTCTATCAACAGAAATTTTATGAGCTATATAAAGCGATTTTAAGGGAACTTCGCGAATATCATCTTGATACAAGTGGAAATTTTCGCCCTCTTCTTCTTCTATCCATGAAGTGCTAGCACGTA
>JAEOTI010000230.1 GCA_016839955.1 Candidatus Hodarchaeota archaeon
AATCTCAATACGAGATCACAATGAAGCAAAAACAAGGATTAACATGATCCAAGAAGTGAAGAATAGCCTAGAGGACTTTGATCATCAGCTTCAAGCCAAAAAGCATAGTAAATCATTTCTATTCTGGTTCATACATTTGACTAACGAAATCAATGTCGACATCCCATTTTTTCATAATCCAATCTTACCTATGGATGAAATAATACTCACATTATCGAAAAATTTTCAGATTTTATCCTTACTTCTTGATTTCATAATTCAAAATTATTCAAACTCATTATCCTACAAACAAATGCAAACCCCTTATTTTTTTGAAGTTGGAATACCGTGGGAACATAAACAAAATCTTGGTCAAGTATTTACTCCTACGTCTGTTGTTGATTTCATGTGTGAAAGATCTCTTTCTAAAAAAACAACATTTGTTATTGATCCTTCAGCAGGAACAGGCCTTTTTTTACTCGGGACACTAGATTATATTAAAAAAACTGATAACGTCTCAGTAAATACAATTATAGCAATAGAAAAAGATCCAATTCTTGCCATTTTATGTGAAAGTGCCATTTTAATATATTGCAAATTAAATTCTCTTTCGAATATTGAATGTAGGGTTATCAATGAGAATCTATTTAATTGTGATGAATTTTTAACTCAGGTTATGATCGAAAATGATGGGGAAGGATTGGTTCTTATGAACCCACCTTATACTCGTCAAGAATTGTTATCCAATACTGAAAAGGAGTTTATAGCTGAAAAAATGCACTTCCTTCCTGTATTCAATGAACATAGGAAAGATTTTTCTCTATCTCGATTATCAAGACAATCAAGCTTATATGTTTACTTCGTTCTGTATATTTCGGAGTTTTTACGTCCTTATGACCGTTTTGGATTAATAATTCCAAATTCATGGATGGATGTAAGATATGGTGATGTTTTAAGGGCATATTTCTTGAGGAAATTTCTGATTGAGTATATCATCTCTTCTAGACTGGAGAAACTAATTCCGAGCGTAGATGTGAATACTTCCATCCTCCTCCTACAGGTAAAGGATAGAGTAACAAATAATAGTTTAAAAGAATCAAGAATAAGTATAAAATTCGTTGCGATTGACAGTCAAAGTGATTTAAACCTTTTGGGATCGGGTGAAAAAGATGAGAGCGGATATTATAACGAAGGTATCTCTATTACAAAAATTCCTGAAAAAACATTGTTTGCAAATGCAAAATGGAGTATATACCTTAAATCACCCCCTTTTTTCTTTGATTTGTTAGAAAGCATCCAAAATACGTGTAGTGAGTTGGGAGATCATACGTTAATTAAGCGTGGTTTTACGAGTGGAGCGAATGCATTTTTCTATCTTGCAAAACCTGGGAAAAGTAACGATCTATTTAATTCGAGCTATGATTCAACAACAGGTAATCTTATTTTAACACCTCGAAATGATACTGTTGTCCAGGAGCTTAACAATCAAAGTTTTCCTTCTAATGATTTGAAGTTTATAATTGAGAGGGAATACTGGATGCATTCGGTGAATTCTCTCGATCAGAGGAAAAATAGCGATTTCATATATACTACGGCTAATGGGGAATTATGGGTACCAAATTTCTTGGTTAAATCACCAAAAGAGCTATCTTGTTATGAGATTAGTGAGGAGAACGTCAATTATATCGTTTTAATTATACCAAAGGAAGAGCAAACTCAACTGCAAGAAGGAATCAGAGAATATATCCGTTGGGGGGAAAAATGGAATCCTCCTAGAGGGGAAAACTATAGTAAAAGAACAACCTGCAGTTCACGAAAATTTTGGTATTCCTTACCCTCTACCGAATATACTAATTTCCCAATTTTGTGTATGATGACAATTAATGATCGATTTGTATTCTTTTACAATACAAATAACTATTTTTTCGATGCGCGATTGTACGGAATTAAACCTAAAAATCCAGAGATGAATCTACCAATACTTTTCTGTTATCTCAATACAATTTTTGTTTCATTACAGCTTGAGCTTTTAGGAAGAGTTAATCTCGGAGAGGGGGGGTTGGATGTCAAAGTTTATGAATATAATAGAATTAAGCTTACTATTCCAGATACTTTGAGTGTAGAGAAAAAAGATAAGGCTAAAAAACTATTTCAACAACTCTTAACGAAAAAACCTGTATGCATTGTTAATCCTAAGAAGAACGATTCGAAAAATATACTCGACGGATTCCTTATCGAACTTAAAGTATTCTCAGCAGAAACGGTTTTTAAGATGAGTAGAAGTTTACAACACCTCGTAAATAACCGTCTTGAGAAAGCACGCTCTGCATCAAACAGAAATATTTGATTCAATTTGGTAAATTTCTTTTTCTTTGAGATTAAATAGCTTATATATGAGTAAATTCATTTCCTTTTTCAAAGAGTCGTTTTTTTCCTCATTCTCTTTGCTTTCCAAACTTTTTGCTATCCTGATTATTCTCTGATATTCAAATAAAGTTTTTTCTGGAATTACTAAAGGAAAATTTTGAATCTGAATAGGATAAAAGTCATAATGACGTCCTAGATCCTTCAGAACCTTTTGAGC
>JAEOTI010000231.1 GCA_016839955.1 Candidatus Hodarchaeota archaeon
AATCGTCATTGGTGGTTTTTCAACACGAAAAATCTTATCTACAACGCTTAAATATCTCAGATCAGAAATTTCTGCGATTTGATATTGAATAAGTTGTTTAAATGGGATTACTCCCATAACTAAGGAAGAAAAATTCGCAATATTTAATGAGATATTTACATCATAATCTTCTAGGTCTTCAACGATGTGAGCTTTTCCTTCTTGAAAATCTATAACCATATTTTTATGATTCTCAGTTAAGAAGTTGTCCTGGATAGAAAGTTTGAGTTTAACCGTCTGCCCACCGAAATCATGGTCTTTCAGAACTTCAAAGAGTTGAAGAGTATTGATGACCCGATACATTATCCCAACTCCTTGTTTGTTACATTCTTGGGAGGTCAAGAAAAAAAGTGGGTTGTCAACACGTGGATCATCAAGAAGATAATGGAAGAAATCATCCTGAGAACCATATTCGATTTTATTGATTTGATCATCTTGAATCTGCAAGAATGTCAAGAGTTCTGCTAATGCCTTACGAGTTTCATAAATTAACTCCTGAATAATCAAGTCATTCTTAATGAAATTATCCGGGTCTGCTTTTTTAAACTGAAAAGCAAGATAACCTTGGATCTTCCCTTCGTTTTTATATCCAAAGACCTTCGTACTTTGAATTAATCGTTGATAATGGCGTTCTTTTCGTAAAATCATTCCATGAGTCTGATTTGCAAAACGATTGAAACATTCAGTCAAAAGGTTAATATCTTCTGATGTCAGAAATTCAATATTATTTTTTGTTGTTTTAGGTAATTCTCGAGGTTTGAATCGATAATTGTTCACTTTTTTTCCATAACCATACCCCATTTGTCGATAAAAGTTATGACGAAAGGGATAAAGGGCAGTTAAACATGTTTTCTTCTGATAATAATGATTATGGGCAAATTGCATCAAGTCTTTTGCTATATGTTCCTTCTTATGTAGTAAGTCTACACAAACATTAGCTACTCCCCCAACTTCGGTTTGAGTTTCAAAAACAGTCATTATAAAATCATATAAGATCATTCCACCAAGTAGTTGGTTATCGCGAAAGCATCCAAAGAAGTTGACATGTGGATGTTCATTGTGAAGTTTAACCCAACTTTCACGGTGTTTCTGTTTTTTCTCCTCATCATAATCGTCAGGTAGGGCTCCAGGATATGCTTTTGTCCAAACATCAACAAAAGAATCAAAATCCTCATCAGTAAGTTTTCTAATAACATTTGGAGATTGTTGGTTCATTTCAATCGAGAAGAAATGATTACGGATAGGTTTAGAATCTATGGGATGGATGCAATCAAATAATAAATTTCATTATTTCTTTCAAAAATGGATTTTGTATTTTATTTTAGTCAGTTAGTGATTTTCAGCTAAAAGGAATAGAATTAGTCTTCAAAAGGTTCAACAAGTAACAAAGACCCGACCTTTTTAGGAATAATAACCTCTTTTTGTGTATTTTCTTGAATGATGGAAAAAATCAAGAAATCTGAATTCGGTTGATTAGCCTTTAAATGAAGCTTCATTCCGAAAGTGAAACCCATCTGGTGCACCTGGCTCATAAATTCATCTGAATCCTCTAAAGTTCCTCGGAGAATTAGGTTCATTGGAGCTTGAAGTTTTGTCAGAATCTTATATTTGAGTTTTGGAATGTGACCACTTTTGGTAGGAATAGGCAAACCATGAGGACACGCTGTTGGAGAATCTTTAATAAGTTTTTCTTCTATTCTATCAACTACTTTGTCAGAAAGGCTATGTTCTAAACGACAAGCTTCTCGATGGGCTTCCTCAATAGGGAACCCTAAAATCTCAACCAAAAGCCGTTCTGCGAGACGATGTTTTCGGACCTGTGTTTTAGCGCGAACCAAACCCTTCTCGGTAAAACATACGCCTTTATAGGGTTGAAATTCAAGCCAAGGCCCCCCTCCTTTTTCGCTTGCTAATTTCCGGTTTATGGCATTTAAAACGGAAGAGTGAGCAGTAGTGTCGGAACAAGATTGCATAAGTCTATTAATTAAGTCAGAAACGGCTATGAACTCATTTGAATATTCCGAATTTGTAATAGCTGTGTTCTGGAGTTGTAAATGAAGAAGAGCCTCTAAAATTTCTTCATCAGTAAAGGAAAGCTGTGACATTAACAACATCCTCAGCAAATTTCTGAAATCACATTATCATTTTCACTGATTATTTATTATTTTAGGACCTTTTTTTATTCTCAACCTGAAAAACTTAGTTAGGATTTTTAACTCAGAAGCTTTTTTTTGTTGTCTATTCTTTGAACAAAGAATATTAAGAAAAATCTCCGTTTAAAAAATTAAAAGTTGGCTTAGATGTCTTTAGAAAAGCATTCTGTGGAAAATAACAAAAATCAATTATTTCTAAATCATGTGAGTGCTTTGGAGAAATTATGTCAAGGATTTTTTGAAAACCCTAATAACCAAGTAAAGTGTACAACTTTAGAAATTATATTTAAAAACTCTCTTGTATTTCTATATCGTCTTCTATTTGTTCTTAATTTAGAAATTAAAGGTATTTTACCTCTTAATGACGACCAATATTATTCAGATTACAGCTTGCAGAAGATATGTGAAGAAAGAAAAGACCAAATAGTAGAACATACTCCTTTATCAACGACATGTTGGCAAAAATTACAGAATTTGTTTAGATTGCTTAATGGTGATGATCCTTCATTAAACAACACCTTAAATGTTGCAAAATATGGAGGAAGGTTATTCTCAGACCGAAATTATCCCTTTCTTAAGGAAAATGAGTTGACAGATCAGTTACTTTGTCAAGTCTTGGAAAAAATCTCACAATATTCTGATAAACGTTTAATCGACTATTCTTCGCTTGAATTTTATCAGTTAGGTGGATTTTATGATCAATTCTTGGAGTTACAGCCAAGATTAGATAAAGAAAGTAAAAAGATTTTCCTTGAATCCAACCGTAAGGACCGAAAAATAAGTGGTTCCTATTATAGTCCAGTTTCTATCGTAAATTATATGAATAAAAATTGTTTACAAAGTACTTTCGAAAGAAAAGAAGATTTAGCTAGAGTGAATAATGAAATAGATTATGAACAGTATTTAATAGAAATTTTGAGTCTGAAGGTTCTTGATCCTGCTATGGGATCCGGTTGTTTTTTAGTAGATTTTACAAGACAGGTCGCTTCTGAACTTGTGCGAATCACTCCAAATTTATCAGAAGGAAAAAATTCTCAAATTAAAGCATATTCAAAAGAAAGATTGTTCGCTCATTGGGTTAAAAAGGTTTTTGAAAATTGTATTTATGGTGTAGACATCAATTCAATGGCAGTAGAGTTAGCTAAAGCTGCTTTATGGCTTTTGATAGCACCACTAAATAGAGATCTACCCCGGTTGGATCATAATTTAAAATTAGGTAATTCTCTTGTAGGAGCTATAGAAGAAGATATTAGAGATGAGTTTGAAGATAACGATCTTGTTTTAGATTCAGCTAAAGGATTTGTTTGGAAGACTGAATTCCCTTCCGTTTTTGAAGGGGCTTCACCAGGATTTGATATTGTTGTAGGTAACCCCCCATACAGAAGTTTTGGGTTGGGTAGAGTCACAAAACTTAATTCAAGAACAGAAAAGTATTTACGAAAACATTTTCCACAAACAGCAGAGTATAAAGTAAGTATTTACGCCCTGTTTGTTGAAAAAGGGGTATCACTTATAAAAAAGAATGGATTATTAAGTTTTGTACTTCCTGACAGTTATTTGACTGGTAGGTACTATTCAAAATTACGTTTTTTCTTATTGAATAAAACTATTGAAAAATTCATATTGTTTTCAAGAGATTTTTGGTCAGGTGGGGATGTTGGTTTTCCTACGGTTATTCTGATCCGAAATAATGCTCCTGATCCTAGCCATCAAATTGAATGGAAAATCCTGAAAGACCCTAAAGATTTACTAAACGATTTAGATCCAAACTTTATCATTCAATCCTCTCTTTTGAACAATAAGCGGTACAGATTTCGTTTCATCCCAGAACAGATTAATGAGACAATTAAGAAAATGGAAACGTTAAGTACTAAATTTGGTGATTTCCTAGAATTTCACCATGGAATTCGTTCGAGAACAGGTGTTGGTAAGAAAAAAATAGTTAGTAATACAAAAAATAGTGATGCCTGGAAATCTGCTTTAATTCAAAGTAATGAAATTGATCAGTTTCGAATCAAAAAACCGGAAAATTTTATCAATGTGTCACCAGATCTTCTTTTTTCAGGAGGGTGGAATAAAAAACATATTGAAAGACCTAAAATTCTTATCAGGAGAACTGGAGATAGAATAATTGCGGCTTTAGATAAGAATAACCTCTATCATACGAATGCTTTAATCTATGCTATTCCAAAACGTCAAGAGGTTAATAATAACAAAATAGGTCAAAAAACGAAAAGAATCCCCTCTAAATCTACCAATTGGCTCCTTTTCTATCTAGCAATTTTAAATTCTACTATAATTAACTATTATTATGAATGGACATCCATGAAGAAGGGTAGAGTTTTTCCTCAAATGGAAATTGATTTTCTAGAAGAAATCCCTTCACCATTTCAAGCAGACCTTGGAGAAGTGAAGATTGAAATTCCTAATAGGATATATAATTTAGGAGAGACAGAGAAAATAGAATTGATCGATAACCTTACAAACGATCAAATTTTTGTCTTGGTTAGTAAATTAGCACAAGAAATTGAAGATTTATTATTGAAAACGAGTAAAGACGATCCTCTTGGTTCTTTTATGCCTGAAAGTAAACTAAATCAAGACAAAGAAACCATAAAACGATCAATACAAGTCAGAAAAATGATTCTTGATCAAATTATATCGAGAAGACTCTACAAAATTCATTCTAAATTGTAGTAGTTATTCTTTATTAGCCAGATTAAGATTTCTGTTGCCATCGTTGCGTCTGTTAAAGCCCTATGTCCTGTCAATGGATGTTTTCGAACAATAATTGAATAAGCTTCGTCAAGGCGTGGGTATTTGTAATCATAGAGATCATGTGGAAGAGCACAAACAGGTTTTGCGACTTCCATAATACATGATAATCTTGTTTCAGGTAACAACCAAGGTTTTCGCTGTAAAAATCCACTATCAAAGTTAAGATTAAACGTTGTCCATTGGTTATCACCCAATGTTATTAGGAAATCTTGAGCTACTATGTCATGTTCTTGAGCCATTAAAATCTCATCAGGAGTAATCAAGCCTTCAATACATACCCAAGTCTTTTCAAGTCTCTCTTGTTGTAACCCAGGATTACAAAGGCTATTAAAAAGAGTCTGATACTGATATGTTTTACAATCTAAGGCAATTGCAGCTATTTCAACAATTTCATTGTTAGATGGATCTAATCCGGTTGTTTCTGTATCAATAACTACAATTCTATCTTTATCCTCATTTCTCACTCTAATTTTCGCATAGTTTTGCCAATCTGATTTTGAATGTTCTTCGATTTTAAAATCTTGAAAGAATTGTTGTTTAACTGGTTCCAAAAATAAGATTTTCTTATTCAGTGATTGTGCTAGTTGAATCTCATCAAAAACACCCTTCCCGATCCACCTTCGAACTGTCGTAGTAAAAATAACAATATCTGCTAAACGTACCTGGTCAAAAAAGACTTCCATATCTGTAGATTGTATTTTTGCTGGATTAATTATCTCTGATTCAGTATAATTTTTCTCGATTACTTTCAATGCTTCTTTTTCCAATTGTGAACCATAAGTTACTAAAGGATGCGCGAAATAAATTAGCAATTTACACCTTTCCCAGGGTATTTTATCAAAATAAGACATATTGCAGAAAAATCACGAGAAAAGAATGATTTCAAATGATTTTTACGATTTCTCTTTTTAAAAGAGACAAGCTTTTTTAGAGTTAATAAACCAAATATGTGTTTAAAAAAACTCAAAAGAAGTAAGAAAAATCACTATAGATCATTATTTGAGGTTTCAATAAGAAGTTCAGGAGCAACCTGTTGAATAAAAGATCGCATCCACTTTACAACTGGAGCAAGTTCCTTTATTTTTTTTGGATCTAGTGTTTTTAGTCGTCTTTCAAATATTTGTCGAGAACAATTAAAAGAGAGGATTAAGTCGGAGGATATTTTCGAATCTTCCGGAGTAAGAAAAATACTCGTCATTTCGTTTTCGTAATCCACTTTCATTTAAACCCTTCACCCCACTTCACTGCTCTTTTTGAGAATTATTTCAGAAAAAGCAGTTTTTAAGATGTATGGCAAATCTTCTCCCATTTTAAAGATATATACAACTATAAGATTAAAAAGATTTGGATTGATGTCGAGGTTCTTTTTATACAAAATGAAAAAAATCCGAAAAAGGAAGCAAAGGAGTTTTCCAAAAAAAATTGTCAAAAAATCATTAATGAGTGATTCAGTTAAAAATATCTTTTTTAATGAATAGAAGATTCTTTTTTGTTAAAAAGAGGAAATTGAAGTATTCATTTAATTGTTCTACAAAAAAATACCAGAAAAAATTCCTAAGGCATTAATAGATACTTTGGATGGTGTTATATTGACTCTGACAATTGAAAAACTCAAAAAATCGACTATCGATGACATCTACAAAATTGATAATTCATTTGAAACAGAAAACGCACTTGAAATTCAAATCCAGAACGATATATTCTCTTATAATATAAAAAAAATCCCTTTTTATAAAAAAGTATATCGACGAAAGGAAGAAGATTGGGATTCTTTCCTCAACAGTAATACTAATGTTGTTTTCTTAGCCTATAAAGACAGGTTTGTTGCAGGAAGAATTATTGCCGAGAAACATTGGAATAACTTTGCTTTTATTGACATTGCTGTTGATAGGAAGTATCGGAGACAGGGAATCGGAAAATTATTACTAGAAAAAATAATTTTATGGGCTAA
>JAEOTI010000232.1 GCA_016839955.1 Candidatus Hodarchaeota archaeon
AAAAATTTCCTGTTGACGGGACGATTATTGACGGCCAAACATCAATAGATGAATCTATGATTACTGGTGAGTCACTACCTGTATTTAAAAAACCGGGAGATGAAGTCATTGGAGCTACAATTAATGGTAATGGTCTCATTAAATTCGAAGCTCGTAAGGTTGGAAAAGATACCACTTTAGCACAAATTATAAAACTTGTTGAAGATGCTCAGGCTACAAAAGCTCCAATTCAAAGGTTTGCTGATCGCATATCTGCTCAATTTGTCCCAGCTGTAGTTGGGATCGCTATCCTGACCTTCACAATTTGGTTTACACTATTTGCTTCTGGAATTATCTCCCAAAGTGAACTACCTGCTGGAACATCTACATTTCTCTTTCCATTCCTTCTGGCAATTTCTGTCCTTGTCATCGCCTGTCCGTGTGCTTTAGGTCTTGCAACACCAACAGCAATCATGGTTGGAACAGGAAAAGGTGCAGAAAATGGAATTTTAATAAAAGGTGGAGAAGCACTAGAAACTGCTCAAAAAATTGATACAATTGTATTTGATAAAACAGGAACAATTACAATTGGAAAACCTGAGGTTATTGATGTAATAACGTTTAATGAAATGAATGAAGATGAGATTATTCAACTAGTGGCATCTGTAGAGAAAGGATCGGAGCATCCTTTGGGAACTGCTATTATTAAAGCAGCTGAGACTAAAGAATTAGCCCTAAAGGAATGCACAAATTTTAGAACTATTCCTGGAATGGGCGTGACTGCATTAGTCGAACATGAAGCTATTTTAATTGGAAACCAAACCTTAATGGCACAAGAACAAATTAACATTACAGATGATATCAAGGGGAAAATAAAACACTTCGAGGAGTCTGGAAAAACGGTTCTTTTGGTTATAAGTGATAAGAAGTTAATTTCATTGATTACTGTAGCAGATACAATAAAAGAATATTCAAAAGAAGCTATTTCTTATCTTCAGCGGATGGGTATAGAGATTGTGATGATAACAGGAGATAATAAACAAACTGCAGAATCAATTGCACAAGAAGTTGGAATAACAAACGTTTTAGCGAATGTATTACCTCAAGACAAAGCAAATGCTATTAAGATGCTTCAAGACGACGGAAAACTTGTTGCCATGGTAGGAGATGGAATAAACGATGCACCCGCACTAGCACAAAGTGATTTAGGAATAGCAATCGGTTCGGGAACAGATATTGCTATTGAGACTGGGGAAATTGTTCTTATAAAAGATGATTTACGTGATGTCGTCATTGCTATTGATTTAAGTCGAAAAACAATGAATAAAGTAAAACAAAACATGTTTTGGGCACTTGGGTATAATTCTGCAGGGATTCCAATCGCTGCGGGTATTCTCTTTCTCCCATTTGGTTTAACTTTACCTCCAGCATTAGCTGCTTTTGCTATGGCAATGAGTTCTGTATCAGTTGTATCCAATTCGCTTTTACTAAAACGTTTTAGGAAACCTCAATTTCTCACTTAATAGCTTTTAACAATTGCCGATACTTAGAAAGGTAATCCCGTACTTGTTCAATTTCATCATCCACAGATGGTGGTTCCAGTAATTTTTTTGCACGTTGCTGCTGCTTTATAACTCGTTCTATAATTTCTTTGAGCTGTTTTATATATTTAACAAACTGACATTCTTTAGCTAGTTCTAACGCACTACTTAAAACCTGTAAAGCACCACCATAATCCATTGTAGCACTAAGAAGAGTTCCTTTAATGATAGCAACTTCAATTTGAGCGTGAATATTGCTTTTACCAGTAGCAGCATTCAGAATTTCTTGTAGATATTCGTTTGCTTGATTTAGATATTCTTCCTCAAGAGTCATTCTATATTCGTATAATGCCTGATAGGAGAGCTCTACCAGGCTTTTCAATGTAAAATCAAAATGTCCATGCTGCTTTGCATGAGTTAAACAGGTAGAGAAATGTTGTTTTGCAGTTGCTGAATTTCCACGAGACCTTTCGTAATACCCTTGGTTGTATTTCATATAAATAAAACCAAGATCAGATTCAATGGCTTCTAATGCGTCTTGTGCATTTTTGAGATATCTTTCAGCATCTTCATATTCTCCTAAATCCGTCAACACTCCTGCTAGATTTGAAAGATTCTCAATATACTGATGATCTCGACCTGTAGTCTTATCCCAAAGTGCTAAGCTTTCAAGTAACTTTGATTTTGCATTTGTTAGATCTCCTTGGGCCCAAGCTAATAATCCAAGAAAATAAGTATTAGTAATTTCACCGGTGATAAAATCACTCATTATTGCTAATTCTCTCGCTTCATAATATGCAGAGGCTGCTCTTTCAAGTTCTCCCTTTTTTCGATATAATTCCCCTTGATTGCCAAGAGTAATAGACAACAAAGGGAGAACCGATGAATCTCCTATTTTTTTCAAAATCCTCGTTGCTTTTTGATGATATTCTAGTGCTTTATCCAGATCTCCCATATCTTCATATAAAACCCCAAGATTTTGTAGTAACCTGCCAATTTGTTTTTTGTTGTCAAGTTGTCTCCAAATCTTTAGGCTTTCATTAAAAAATTGAAAAGATTCCGTTAAATTTCCACGATCACGTTGAATACTGGCTAAATAATTTAATGTATAAGCCCTGGTTCCATCTAATGATAGAGAAGTACTAATCTGAAGTGCTTCAGCTAGATATTTCTCTGCTTCTTGAAGAGTTCCCTTTGCCCTGTTTAGTCTCCCCAATTCGCTGAGGAAAATTGCTTTAAGCTCATTTTCCTGTTCAAGATCAATATGATTACTTAGTTCAGATAAAAGAGTAGAAGCATGTTCGAAATCTCCTTGCGAAATTAGCTCTTGAACTTTTATGAGTTCTAACTTAATTTCCGCTTCTTCGGGCTTTCTACTCTTATTTTTCAAGAATTCTTTTCACCTTGGTATTTAATCAAGGAATGTGATCAAGTATAAATGAAATTTAAACCATTTGCACATCTATAATACTAGTGTGAAATCGTTATTTTCGGTTAAAAGAATTCATCAACAACTTGGATCAATTCATTAAGGTTGGAAACCTGATAAACTTCTACTCCAACCTCTTGAAAATGTCCCACAACACTATCTCCTCGATTCCATGAGACAACAGACTCTGGGTTAAGAATAATTGTTCTTTTCACTCGTTCAATGAGAAACTGAAGAAGAAATTTTGATTCAGGTTGCCCGTTGGACTGGTATTTCCCAAGCCAATCACGGCAATCCCCAAGGATAAAAATAACCTTGGAATTACTTAATTCGGTGGAAATCATACTTGAAAATTCTAAAAGGGAAT
>JAEOTI010000233.1 GCA_016839955.1 Candidatus Hodarchaeota archaeon
AAGTCAGATGAATTAAAAAAAATCGAGAGATGATAATAATAAGGGAGTAATTTAGTGTAAATGACAATAGAAGTAACCTCTCTAACAAAAAAATTTGGAAAATTGGTAGCAGTAGATTCTGTTTCATTTCGAGTTGCTAAAGGTGAAATATTTAGTTTATTAGGACCAAATGGTGCTGGTAAGACAACCTTAGTTAGATTATTATCAACATTATTAAAACCAGACCACGGTGAAGCAAGTTTAGCGGGATTCAGTATTAGAACCAACGCCAAATTAGTTAGAAGAAATTTGGGAATAGTATCCGATGGGATAGCTATATATGAACACTTGAAACCTTCAGAAAATCTTGAATTTTTTGGTATTCAATATGGTATGGAAAAAAATGAAATTAGAGAACGAAAAATTGAGCTCTTTGACTTACTTGATCTAAATGATCCTAAAACAGATATTCCTGTAAAATTCCATTCCACTGGAATGAAAAGAAAAGTAGAGATTGCTGTAGCATTAATTCATAATCCTCAGGTTATTTTATGTGACGAAATAACAGCAGGTCTGGATCCTCAAATGGCTATTCTTCTTCGAGAAAAAATCCAAAATTTAGCTAAAAAAGAAAACAAAACTATATTATGGACCACTCATTATTTGAATGAACCAGAAGCAATAGCTGATCGAATTGGAATTCTATATCAAGGAAAATTAATTTCAATAGGAACTCTTGAAGAACTAAGACATCTGGTTAGCCTTCCAAATCAAGATTATATCGGGATGGAGGATATTTTTGTCTTTCTCATGGAAAATCCACCAAAATAATCATTAGGGGGAATTAAATGAAAGAACCAACTAGAAAGACAAGAGTAATTGTTAAAAAGGAATTCTTAGCTTTAAGACGGGATAAAATCAGCCTTTTCTTTACAATTTTAGTACCTGTGCTAATTGTTGTTGCTTATGGAATGTCTTTCGAACAAGAAGATCCAGTAATATCTACAAACTTGAACTTGGGAGTTGTAAATGAAGATGGGGATTTATATTATACCAAACAACTTGAAAATTCCTTCCTTAATTCTAGTTTGGTTTCAGCATCTTTGAATCCTTCCCAAAGAGATGCAAAAAACCAATTATTAGAGGGGGGAATTGTAGGTGTTGTTATTATACCTACGGGATTTAATCAATCTTTTCGTAAACTAGTAGAATCCCTTGGAGCTTCAAATCAAACAACACCAGAAATAAAACTACTTTTTGATGATTCTAAACATACAATTAGTCCAGTAATTCAAGCAAAGGTATTAAATATCACTACAGAGTTTATAGAAGCTTTTGGAGTCACTCCATTAACGATCAATACAATAAGTTTGACGCAAAAGAATTTAAGCACAAAAGCGGCGGCCATAGGAACAATACTCGGAATAGCTATCTTTTTTGCGTGTTTTGATGACATTGCAAGTGCTTTAGCGCGGGAACGCGAGAAAGGGACGTTGTTACGATTGTTTCTTTCTAGAGTTTCACGTTGGGAAGTTTTCGCTGGAAAACTCATCTCATCTCTTCTATTGACCTTACTACGAATTTCTTTACTCTTGTTTATCATACTCACATGGTTTGAAATAGACATTCAGGGGGATATTTGGATGATTTATTTTGTTGGGCTATTAATTGCCATTAATACGATTGGATTAGGTTTTATTATCTCTAGCCGTAACATTAGTGAAAGGGCAGTCGTTATAATCAATTTCGCTGCAATGGTTCCCCTTCTTTTTCTCACAGGGGTTCTACAACCCATTGACATGATGCCTGAGACTACCAGAATGATGACGTGGTGGATTCCTTTTACTCAAAGTAATGACGCTCTTCGACGGATCATTCATCTTGGTCAAGGAATTACTTATTCAATCGTTCAACAAGAAATGATTTATTTAATTCTGGCAGCTGTACTTGAATATAGTGTTGCTGCGTTGCTCTGGAAGCGAAGAATTGAATGAAAAATCCTTTAAAGAAAAACTAAGGAGATTAATGGGATTCAATTTTAATTTTGGTAACAAAATCAAGGTCTCGAATTTTAGATTCTAGTTCTGGTAAACCTATCGTCAGTTTAGACAAATTAAGAACTGCTGTGAAAGTAGATTGAGCTGAAATTGCAGGAGGTAATACTGCTGTCTCAACACTAACGTTTGCGTCAGCTAATACTTGAGTCAAACCTGCAATCGACCCTCGAACATCTTTCATTGTGACTTTTAACTCGACAAGCTTAGCCTCAGTCTCAGAAAGATGATATAAAACGATCTCTCTTCTTTTCGTATCACCCATGGCAACCAGCCTATCACCCTCTTTGATTCGCAGACTCTCAATAATGTCTTTAGGAATTTCAATCTTACCATCTTTTATTGATAAAGGCTCAGAGAGAATAACTTTGTCCTCAACATCCATATTTTTCACCAATTGTACTAAAATTTGCTTGTTCTTTCTTTAAGGGGTTTAAAGGAATTAAGGAAATAGATATCATTGCAATTTCTTTTTCAGTTTTAACTTTGTTCAATAACATTGTTAGATTGGATAATTGGAGACCAAATAGAACCTAATGTTTTTAATAGCTCGCTTGGTGTTAAAATCGGAAAATTACTAAGTCCAAGAAAACTTCCTAAGTTCTCATTTTTCAAAAATTTGTTTTTTGCTAATGGGATGGTCTCGCCTTCTCGAGATAGGAAATCAAGCAATATTTTAACATTATCTATTGGGTATTGGATTCCCTTCAATCTCTGGAGGACTGCAGGCATTCCAACAACTGTAGGGTGTTTCTGAATCCACTTTTTAATAATCAGAATCAGTCCCTGAATTATTTCATTCCCTTCTCCTAATTCCCGATGTCGTTGATCAATCTCGATCTGTATAGCATGGATTCCATCTTTCGGGTTTCCTACCTCTCCAATAATATCTCCTCCAATTAAGGATGGATCTACAATGGACGCTAAAGCGGCATCTACATCGAGTGCCCAAAAGGTTTCGAGAATCATATCAAATACCTCAGGCGAGGCAGTCTTTCCAAATTGGGTACCAATATAAGTGGAAGGTCCACCCCGTGCCGCTACACCATGAATGTCTAAAAGGATAGTAGAACGATATTTACGGTGGAGACGGGATATTTCCTGACTTAAAAATTGACGAAAAGGTGAATCTCTAGAAGTCGCTCGATTATAATCAATTTTTTCCCTACTAATAGTCCCTATGATTGCTCCACTGTTAGTTAATTTCGCTATTTGAAAAGCAAGTTCTCCAGTAAAATTGTCTGCTGAGGGTCCTTGTGCATGTGGAGCAGAAAGCAATACATTATTCTTACCTTGAAAGAATATATAGCCCTTTATTGATGATTCAAAGTTTTTATCATCAAATTGCAAGCTTTCTTGATTAAGATTCATACACAATACCTCAAGGAGACTCCCAATTATAATCGGGAGAGGAATTGAGCAACCCTTAAATAACTAAAAGATGAACATCTCTTAGATGTTTCCCGTATCCACCTTTCGAAGGAAAGGGAAGGCACTTTTCTTATCATTAGAAGAGAGAGACGGTTGAAGTGATACGATTTGGCAACATCCTCAAAAGAAAACATATCGCTTAGTGGTAGATCTGCTTTGCGGGGGCAGTCTGTCAATCTGCCTATTGTAGCGTGCGGTTCCAGCATAGTTACAAGCTCCTGAGTTCATTCAGGAGTAATTGACGTAGCATTACATCCAAACGATTGGAGGAACCTAAATGCCCCGTCTTTTTCCTGCAGTTGAACAAATATCTGAGTCTGATATATGTAGACAGTACCGGGTTCTTTGTGGAATTGAGGAAGAATTTCTGTTAATCAATAAAAACGGATCTTTGGCTCAACGAGCAGATAACACTATGTTAGCGGCAGCGGATATACTTCGAAATGATCAGAAACGATTAAGACGATTACGCCTTAAAATTCGCGCTCTTGACCCTGAGCCATCTTTAGCGCAGATAGAATACACCACATTACCTACAGCTCCAAGTAATATCAAAGATTATGTAACTGAAGGTAGACGGTTAATCGCTGATGCTGCTCGCTCAGCTGACAGTCTTACGCTTGCGCAGAGTATGCATCCTTTCGAGAGTAATCCAAATCCAATGGCAGGTACCCATATCAATGTTTCTGTTCGAAGAGGGGATCGATTGATGACCCCTGAGGAACAGCTTCTCGTTTACAACCATTGCTGGAATCATTTGCCTGAATTACTAGCTCTATCAGTCAACTCACCACTCCTGAGAGGAAAAGAAACTGGAGTGGCTTCTAATCGAAATGCTAATAGTCGAGTGTTACGTCGGAATCCTTTTGCAATATTAAAAATACCTGAAAAGCAGTCCCAATTAGTTCAACAATCGTATTACGGTCGTCTCCGATATACCTTGAAGATTGGATCTGATGAGACTGAGCCACTGCTTATCATGAATCCACAAGGGAATAGGATGACAGATATCACTGCACGGGGCCCTCATACCAATATTGATCAAGACCGCGATGAAACACCTTATCGAAATCGTGTGGAAATCCGGATATTCGATGTTCAAGTAGAATATCTAAGGTTGGTAGATATTAGTTATCTTTGTTGTGCTCTTGCCCTACAAGCGACATCATGTTTAGGTGATTCATTTAGCATCCAACAGGATCCTTATCATGATGAGAATGTGGAACAAGCCATTCAATTTGGTTTAAATGCTACTTTTCGAACTTCAAATGGACCAGTCGATGCCAATAAAGCTGTAGGTGATTTAATAGATAGTTTAAGATTTTATCTGAACTTGCTAGAAGTTGATTATCAAACTGATCTACTAAACAGTGTAACTAAAAAAGACCCTTTAACACCTTTTTCTGCCCCAAAAATGACAACTTTTGCTAAATTAAACAGACAAGGAAAACAATATTTACTTATAAAAACAGGAAAATCTAGGGTCGCTGAAGATCCTCGGACAGGAAGGCGCTATGAAGTTCCTCGAGCTGCGGACTTGTTTGGGACACTCAGAATTCGTCATCAACTCCAATTAGATAAGGAACCAGAATTTGGGATGATTTCTGGTTTTAAAGATGCTGATTCGACATATTATCTTATGGTGAGAGGTATCCCCGTACCTTTGGATGCAAAAGATTCTATACAAAGAGCGATGACTGAGGAAGAATACACCCTTGGGAGATTTCTTGGGCATTTTTAACATATTTTACTTCAGTAGAAGGGGAGAAATGGATTAGCTGAGGTTTTTAGGAATTCAAATTTGGTTATAAGTGAAGATAGAATCTTAATTACCTGAATTGAATATGATCGAATTCAGTAGGTGAAACATTAGATGAAGAATTCAGCAGAAGAGAAAAAAAAAGAACGCGAAAAGAAGGTCTTTGCTGAATCAATCGTCGAATGTAGCAACTGTGGTCACCTATATCGTCAAGCTGAACTAGCCAATGGACATTTTTCCATCCAAACAAATTGTCCTAGCTGCGGTTTTTCAGGAGATCATGAGAACCTTGAATTTGTCCTGAAAGACATGAGCTCAGGTACTATTAGTAAAAGCAGAAAGGAAAAAGAATCATAGAGTCATTTGCTTAGTTTAGTTATTTATTTTAGCTTCATTTTTTAATTTAAAC
>JAEOTI010000234.1 GCA_016839955.1 Candidatus Hodarchaeota archaeon
AATATCTGTGAGCGAGGTTTAATCAATAAGTTTGTAAATTTTTCTAATGTAAACGAAGATCATCTTTTTATGGCTTTGCCAATGAAAAGTTATTAAAGTAGGGTTAATTTTCTATATCATATTAAAATTATATGTCAAATAATTATTTTAATTATTTCAATTAAATCAAAAAATTAATGAAGAAAATAGGCTTTTCTTTTACCCAATAGATATAACAATTCTATCCTTTTTTCTTCTCAAAAAAGGAATTTTTTTAGTATAGGCTTGTAAGTACATAATATATCGTAATTTTTTATTGAACTCATAATCTGTAGGTTTTTATTTCTAATCCGCCAAACCCTAGCTACCAAATCTAAATGAAAGTCCATTGTTTTTGCAAGTCTCTTTTTTGCAACTAATGGATCAATTTGAATTCACCATGCTTTTAGATCATCAGTTCCTAAGAGAAGTTATCCATATGATACAGCAAGCAAGATTTTCTATAGCTGTATTGTCTTCGGAGTATATCTGTCTGATGCAAAAATTATTAAACCCCAAATACTTTGCAATGACATGAGCATACTAACCAGTTTCTTGTTATTTTCAGAATAGAAGCATTTTAAAAACTTTTATGCTGAGATAATAGCTTCCCGATTTTTTAAGTGGAGCTTTGAAGAAAGAAATTACAATCACCATAATAATAGCCATCTGAGATCAAGATATGAATATGAGGGTTAAATTCAAGGAAACTGTTTAAATTCTATATGACAATAGTAGTTCTAGGAACAACACTTTCTTCATACATCACTGCTGGATAAAGTTCCTTTAATATTTTCTATGTAAATCGGCTTAGATCAGAAAGGAGACTTTGGTCATAATGGAAATACTGGTGAAGAATTTTAGTATTCTGAGGGAAAAAATAACGGTAGGAAACATTTTATAGAGTCTAGGTTCAGTTGCTGGAGAGTGTAAAATAATAGCCATCAACTGCAACTCATTGCTATGTTTTCCCTCCATTATTAATCTCGTTCTTAGAAATAATTTCTTCACGAATGATTTTGCGAATCATAAAATATGAGATGGGTCGTAAGATATTGATCAATCCAAATAGAATAGTTATCACAAAACCTAAAATAGCAAGTGGGATTGCCCATGAATTTTGCCTTTTTAATTCCTTAAAAGCCTCATACTTGAGACGGAGAATCTGATTTAACTCCATTAAGTTAAAAGATGCTTGCTCCTGATTGTTACTTTCAATGGCCTTACTTAGGTTGACCATAATTCTTCTTTGCTCAGACGGCAAACTAGAAAATGGCTCTTGTTCCTCTTCCTTTTTGATCAGAGTCATGATTTTTTCAAAAAACTGATCATTGTCCTTATTAGAGTCTTTCTTGATATTTATTAAGTAATCCTCAAGTGTATTTTTAAAGCCATAAGCTAAAAGTAAGCCACTATATTTTCTATCAACAGAATTAAAGGCTATACGAATTATTGCTAGAAGGCCATTATCTTCTTTAGCCTCGCTAATAATTTTATCAGATACAGAAAAGAACTCCTTTTTAGCTTGTAATATTTTTTGTTCTTTTGAGTATTCTGAATAGAATGGCTCTAAATAAAGAACGAAAATTGTAAGAACAATTACATAGATAACGACAGTGAGTGTTGTAAGCCACCTGCTTCTTAATAATTCAGTGACTTTGGTTACGATATTTTTAGACACCTTCATTCTCCTTCATTTTAGTTATTAAACTTCAATAAAAATTTTTTTCTACCATGACTTTTATCAGCAACTCTATTATTAAGATTCGAATTGGTAAATAATTCTTATTGCGCTTTAATATATGGCCTGATTACCTCCAGCGTAGCGGGTCCAATACCGTTTACTCTTACCATACCATCAACCCTTGTGAAAGGACCATTTGTATTTCGATCATTGACAATTGCTTGAGCTTTTGCGGGGTCGATTTGGGGGAGTGCGTCGAGTTAAGCAACTGTGGTTGGTTTATATTAAGAAATGTGGATGCATCTCCCACAACCCGAAACACAACATAAGTGCCTGCCTCCAGCACCACGATACCATCCCATCCTATAACATAAACAGCTTTATTTTTCGTCAATAAAATTTATAGCAGAATTGATAATGTAATCAAATATTTTTGATTTAGAATGAGTTTAATATTTGGAGTTAATGTCGTGAATTTATTAAATTTTCCTTACGAAAAGACATTTCTAAAAAAAGAAACATATCCAGTGTTAATAGTTGCGTATCTCCATAGTACTAGATCAACAACAGCAATCCTGTCACCAGTCATTTCTGATATTAAACAACATAGCTCATAGGGATTAGAAAATTTCGTTACATTTGCAATTCTCATCAGATGCCTGTCAGGTTTGACGACATCTAGTCCTATGTTTTTAGCCAGATGGTAGCAAGTTATCGGGCCAATGAAATCAAATGTTTTCAAGAAATCAACACCTTGTGTATATATAAGATTCCGAATACGCTCAAAGCCGAGTTCACTGACCTTCTTGCAAATAGACAATATCGCAGATATCTTGCGTGGATGATTAAAAATTACAAGAGCTTTTGCTTTACATAATTCTGCACTCTCTATTATAGAAATAGCATCTATCCAATGCATAAAGACAGAAGATATGTTTTGAAAGATTCTTCTGATCACTATTTCTTTCATGCCTGCACATAAAATCACCCAAGCCGACTCTTGGAGAAACTCACTTTCAGTTAAAGACATTAGTTTCCTTGTATCCTGCCAATCAATTTCATGTCCGTAACCACTTGCAATTACAGCTTCCTTTGCTGTTAAATAGATCTCAACTAATTCACGAGTTTTCGAAGGTGAGTTCCTTTTCATATCTCAAGAATTATTTTTCTTAGTATTAAATTTAAAACACTCCCAGATAGCATGATAGGAATCTCTGAAAAAGAGAACAGGCAATAGAACTAATCTTGGGCAAGCAGGATATGAACTCTTTAGCTCACTTATAGAAACTTTTCTAAGGTATCGTGATTTCAATCTGATAAATCTATTGCTTGGAATGCTAACAGAATTTCTATCCGCTTCCCAATATGCCGTTGACAAGCTATCAAGGATCGATTCAGGCCAAGTACCCTCATCTGTTCGATGTCTTCTAAATTTCTCAAGAACATTTGACCAACGTTCTACAGCATCACGATGTTGTGCTGATTTACCACTCCAATCAAAAACCATCAGAACTATTGAAAATGCAAAAGCCATCACAGAAGATATACCTAATAAAGATCTACATACTTCAGGAGATAAACCAAGAGTTTCAAATAATTGATTGGACGCAAATGTAGTGGCACAAAAAACTACTGAGCACAATAATAGGATAATTTTTGAAATCTTTGCTTTCAAAGAGTATTCGTCACGGAGCATTGCATGTATTTCCAAGGTTTGTCGAAGGACACGATATTGACGTTCAATTTCCTTTTTTGATAACGAATTCATATCTATTCTTTAAAAACCGCCTTCCATTGAGAAACAGATGTTGCAGACTCAAGTCTTCGTTTCATTGCAAGTAAAGCCTGTGAAATGTTTCTTCTTTTCAAACTGTTGGCCTTTCCTAGATAAACATCAATGGTTCTAGCTTGCCCTGTTTTGTCTTGAATAGGACTCAGTACTCGATTAGACGCATGATCCAAAAGGTGGAGCAGAAGAGCTTTTGGGGTCTTAAGGCCTTTGTATTCTCTGACTGCGTCAACTGCCATAGCTTCAATATGATATCCATCTAGTTGCTTCTGTTTTGGAAAATCATGATTTATTGATTTAAATAGCTTAATTGATGGTATAAGGTGTTGATTCATTTTGGCATTTGCTGCGGTAAGCTCTTGCTGGAAAACTTTTGGCTTTGTATCATTCCAGTTCCTACCATCAGCAGATGCGATTGAAACAGTATTTCTTGAGCGAAGTGCAGGTAACAATTGAATTTCTGTACCATCTCGGTATTTGACAGTAACAGCAAGACGGCCCTTTGAAATAATTTCTACTTCTTTACGCGGTAGGGTGTCTTTTAATGTTTTGCAAAAAACTTTTAGCATCTCTTTAGGAGATTTCCCCTTAAGATCTGATCGATCAAGGATGACGAGGGCATCGACATCACTAATACCATCAACATCTGTATACTTTGCCACTGATCCACCAAATATAATTTTAACTATTTCTGTCTTATCACCTAAAATATGTGATAATTCATCCAATTTGCTTTTAATAGCACCAGTGTCTCTATTATTATAGCTTGTCAAAAGTTCATTAAGCAGCGAGTTCACATCCCCCTCAAGTCTTTTGCACTCTTCTTCCCGTGCTTTGTCTATTTTTTGCTGCTCGGCTTCTGACCAAGGACGTAGATAACGGCTTCCGCCTCCTGCGCCACCCATATAATACTCCTTATATGTACTTAATATTTGTCTTCATTGTAACATATGCCTTTTGCAAATGATCCTTAATATGTCCATCAAACATATCAAAGCTTTTACCTTCAAAATCAACCCATTGTTGCAAGGAAATCGTAAGATTATCTAGAAATCTGAGATTTTCAAAGCCCACCATAGCCTTATTCAACTGATGTGAAGTTGTTATGCCAAGTTCCGGTTTCAATATAGCATAACACTCCTTATTTATCGCCACACCATTTTTATAAGCATAACGTAACCATGATACACCGTCGAAAATCTCAGCTCCAGCAAAAAAGAATAAGGGTGTCATAATTGGATCAAGACCACCCCAGATATGAATTGGGGCAGTTACCCCTGCTTCATTAAGCTCCTTCCTAAGGAATGCAATTCTCTTTAGCTTGTCAGAGATATTTTTCCCAAGTTCTTTCTCAGTAATTCCAATAATGTCAAATCCTCTTAAGTTTGCGAATTCAGTATTAGACATTCTGGAGGGATCGACAATATTACTATTTTTTGTCCAAGGTTTTAGAATAAAATTACTCATACAGTTTGGGTATTTATTAAATAGTTCGCGAGCCAAACTTATTTGGACATCTAGGGGTAAACCTTGAGTTTCATGATCAAAATTTGTAATAACAAGACTGAGATTGTTCCTATCCTTGATAATCTTATTAAGAAGCTTTTTGTACTCTTCTTTTCCGAAACCATCTTTTGGTTGGTAAACAAAAGTTTTGATATCAGTCGAATCAAAATCAGTAGTCAGTTCATATCCACCACTATCTATTACTACAATCCGGGAGTTTACAAAATAGGAAGTTACATTTTTAACTGGCAAA
The DNA here is from genome assembly GCA_016839955.1 of Candidatus Hodarchaeota archaeon. Next base: position 5,251 of record JAEOTI010000234.1, read on the forward strand.
TTTGGAGCAAGGAAATGCTCAAAATATAAATCGTAAGCGCTTATCATAATGTGCTGTATAGGATGTCTTGTAAATTCAGCTAAGGCATAGACTAGTTCGGAATAATCACGCTTTTTCTTACCCTTTCCAGTTGTGTAGAAACCGAAACCTTTGCTTGAGAAAGCAGGTATGAGCAAAGGAAGTTCTATTTCTCCAGCAATGGGGTGTGATAAAATTCTCCTACAGGCAAGCATTTAACATCTTCCTATCTTTACAAGATAGACATACTCCACAGGGAGTGGGGCCACCACTTTCACAACTATAAGTTAATTCAATTGGAACACGTCTTTCTATACAGTAAGAGTAAATTTCCGATTTTGTGAAATCTATAAATGGTGCTGATAATTTGAGCTTGCCATTCTCATATAGGTCAATGATATTTTGCATTTTAGTTAGGAAATGTTTTGAACAATCCTGATAAACTGTTCCCGCATGGATTCCAATTGCTATTATAGAAACAGTAATTGGACGTTCCATCAAGGCAGAGACTATCAAAAAACTGTTACGTCCGCAGATGAAACCGGTCGTTTTAGTAAGATGACCTTCCCACTTAGAGCAAAATAACGGTATTGAATAATAATTAGCAACAGCTTTGGCAGATTCTGCTTCATTTTTAGCTGCCGGTTGTCCATAATCAATAAATAGGCCACATGGTGGTCTACCAAACTCAATATAGAAGTCAACACATGCTGCAGAATCTATACCTCCACTTAGCAGAATTAATACTTCAGGATCCATTTTATTTGGATTTCTTTAATATAATGTTTTACATTTGATAATACCTTACCACAAAGAACTTCCAAAAGTGAAGGTCAAGGCATTACAAGTTATTAAAAATACAAATGTGCTAAATCTTGTCAAATATATAAGATAGATCTAAAGAGATTTTGAAGTAGCTGAGTTGGGAGATAGGGGTGTAAAGAGCCTTCACATTGCGTATTGCAGATTTATCTTCCTTAGTCGAATGCTTCGCTTTAGATCTCGGAATTTGGATTGTGTGAGAAATGTATTAAGTTTTTTAAACTGTGAGTAGTGAGCTATTCAAACTATTCAAGCTACAGCTGTCAATGACAAGCCCCTACCTCTTAATAAATCTATTCAGTCACTTTTTCTTTTTACAGGGACAATAGAATTATCCCTCACTCGTCTCAAGTTGTGAAGTCAAAAAATGCTCTTCATGAAATAGGAGAATTATACCTTGATTTCACTTTTCATATGTGACCCCTTTTCTACTGCTACTTAGCTCTTGGCCCCACTGCTACTTTTCCACAGCTTGGACAAGTTTTACGCTCCCACGGTTCCATATAAAACTCCTTTCCACATTTCGAACATTTTACTTTTATTTTTGCCATTTTATTAACCTCCTATTTTTATTCAATCATATATAACCTCAGGGAGTAAAATCATCCCATATCATCAACAACTATAATCTACAATAGCCTCTCCTTATACAACTTTTCAAGAATAAGTCGATAATTAAAAGGAGATCCTTTACTGACACTTATATCACCAGTTGAACTGAGATTTAAATATCCTATAGGTTCGTCCTGAAATAGATTTGGCTTTTCAGTATTAAAAAGCCAAGCGTCCATCCATTGTCGTTTAGTTCCTGAATAGCAACCATATATTACGACACATTTTACTGGATCGCCATCAAAATAAAATTCATAATTATACATTTGCGGGAGTGGCTCTTCTCTTAAAGAATTTAAATATACAGTCTTCAAATCACCAAGCTTATATGTACATTCAGAAATCACTCTTTTTGCATGAGCTACAGAATTTTCGTATTTGGAATCGTATTTAGCAGCTCTTTCAAATTCAGCTTGCGCTTTTCTAAAATCTACCGCCCATAAAACGTTACCTAGAATGTAATGGGCTTCGGCAAAGTCTGGTTGAATTTTAATGGCTTGGTTTAATGAAGAGATACTCTTTTGCCTGAAATCCTCACATTCATCCAACTTATTCTCTAGCATCTTATCAGAGGACAAAGCAGAGAAAAGATCACCCAACTTACACCACGTATCAATACAATCAGGCTTTGCTTTTAATGCTTTTTCTAATTCTGAAGCAGCACTTTCCTTATCTCCACGGGACCACAAAGAAAGACCGGCCTTTTTATGATGTTCATATCTTTCCTCACGTTTCTTTCTAAAGAATATAAATACCATGATAACCTCCCTTCTTTTAAGAAAGTATTTCGCAACATTAAAGATTTTAAAGTGAGACGTTCTTAAATAATTCAATTATTGCAAGATACACAATTCAAGATTCAGGATATAGAAATGTAAAGGGTCAGATCTGCTCTTGGGAGAACGCCGATGAAAACCGACATGGTGGTTGGAATGAAAGAGTCCTACAATGAAGGTTTAGCCAACCACATTGGCCCTGAGTCATGCGTTGATTATGGT
>JAEOTI010000235.1 GCA_016839955.1 Candidatus Hodarchaeota archaeon
AAATCAGCGCTATCGAGCACAAAAACTATAGCATCTGCTTTTTCAAGTGACGGTTGCCATAAAAGATTACGATAAATCTGTTGACCACCAAGATCAATCAAACTAAATTCTATCTGTCGGTATTTCACCTTTCGATAATTGACACCCAATGTTCTAGTTGTTGGAACGAACTCTGATCGTAACATTCTGTTAACTATTGTAGTTTTGCCAGCACTATCAAGTCCAATGATCACTATTTGATAATCTTTCTGATCTTTACCTTTGAAGATTCTTCTTAAGATGCTGGACATGGTTTTTTCACAATTAGTTTTTCTTATTAAGTAGAGAGAGATAAGACTCCTTTTTAATGACAAGGGTCAGGTTGGAAGTCGTATTTTACCTAACTAATAATCTCTTTCTAATTATATCGACTTGTTACTTCTCAACCAATAGTTTCAATATCTTTCCGTAATTAAGTTTTTAAAAGAATAGCTAGTAAAAAAGTAAGAAGATTAAAGGTGAATTTGAAATGAACGCCGAATTTCCTAAAACAACAGAATATGAAGAACTACGTAAAACTATGGATGATATTAAATCGCTTAAAATTCAAGGAGCGACTAATGTAGCAATTTATGGAGTTGGAGCTTTTGCAAAACATGCCGAAACGGTTCCATTGAAAGATAAAAAACTTTACGAACATTTGGAGTCTGTTGTAGATGAACTCAGTAGTGTCCGAGTTACAGAGCCAGCATTAAGAAATGGCCTTAGATTTGTTATGACTGGAATACGCCAAGATGGTAAAGACAACGCCTCGGAACTAGGAAAGCAATATATAAAACTTATTGATGATGCAAAAGATCGAATATTCAAAATTGGTGCCGAACGGATTCAGGACGGATCAAGGGTGTTTACTCATTGTCATTCCTCCATAACCGTCGGAATTTTTCTCGAAGCTGCAAAACAGGGAAAAGATTTTGATGTAATAAATACAGAAACTCGTCCTCTTTATCAAGGTAGGAAAACTGCAAAGAGGATAGCGGAAGCGAATATTCGAGTCACTCATGTTGTAGATTCCGCTATGAGATGGGCCATGAATTCCTTTAATCCTCATATGATATTTTTAGGAGCAGATGCTGTAACAGTTGAAGGTGTTGCTTTAAATAAAATTGGTTCCCGATTATGTGCTTTAGCTTCTGAAGAAGAACATATTCCATTGTACATTTGCACACCATTACTTAAATATGATCAAGCCACAAGTATTGGTCGTTTAAGCGAGATAGAGATGCGTTCACCAACAGAAATCTGGGATGAAGGACGTCCAGAGAATGTCAAAGTTTTGAATCCAGCTTTTGAAACAATTGACAGAAGAAATATATCCGCCTATATTACCGAGGCAGGTTTAATTCCACCACAGTCAGTACATCAAACTTTCAGAAGGTTATATGGTTCTCAAATTATTGATCACCATGAAATCTGGAGTTAAATTATTATAACTTCTCTTCGATGTTACCTTATGTCAGGACCATCGCCCATATAATAGCGATCATCTTCTAAAAATCCTACTCGCTCCAATTCGTCGTGAATCGATGTTACAATTAGCACAATTTCAGTATCATCGTCTTCATAAGGCCAAACTGTAAAACCAGCGATAATTTCAGCGTAATGGTTCTCTTCATCAAAACTATCAAGTTCTAAAACAAATTTTCGTGAAGTACCTGCAAATTCATTTTCAAGTCGTACTCCAACCTCAACTAAGTTAGTATCAGCTACATCAAATGTCAATGTATCCTCTCCTTCCCGAAAAACACCGTTGAAAACATAATATCGGGTAATTGCTGTAGTTATTCCTTCACGATAAACCATAATTACACCCCCTTACATTACTAACTTAAATTTACTGTATCGATAAAAATTGATCAAGTGTCGATCGATGTAACAATGGACTTTTGTGGTAATAATACTTCATTGGGATAGTCAACCCTTTAGAAATATGCTTTAATGCGTTATTTAGGGTGTCAAACGACACTGGTTGTTTCGATAATGCTTGACGCATATTTTCTCGTACTTGCCAAACTCCAAGAGGGATAGCATAGCCTTTTCCAACCTCTCGGAATCCAATGATTGCGGCTTTTCTTCTCATAATTGATAATTTTTCCTGGACAGCAAGTCTAGCAGCATAATAGCCTCCAACTGTGTTTGTGGCATATTTTTTTCTACCAGTAGGTCCTTCAAAATCAGTCAGAATTTTTGGAACCTTTCCTGTCAAATTCCACGCACTCTTCATTTTCCAAGTTTCATGATAATCAAAAAACCAGTCATGTTTAGGCATAAAGAGAACCCAAAAATCATTATCAAGATAACTGTTATGGAAAACCAAGTAATTATTAACTGAAGGATAATCTCTTATTTGATTCCTCAATCTATTACCAACTATATCATCAACCGCAGTTATACTCCATCTAGTTGGTACAAATCTTCTCTTTTTACCAATACCTAGTAAACCAGCCGAAAATAAACGCATAATCTGTGTCACAGTGTGTTCTTGTTCATAAAGTTTAGGAACTGCCTCTATAGAAAACATATCTGTATCTGAAACTATTCTATCAGTTTTGAATGATATTTTTGGCGTTGAGGCAAGATTCATTGTTGATACTTTCACTCGTGTTCCCATTGGTTGCGTAAAACGGTCAAATCTCATTCCGATTTTGGGTTTTTTATCAAATTTAATTTCTAAATCAACAGGTATTGACGTTTGAATTTGTTCTTGAGTTATTTCTAGTATCCTTGAAGGATTATTAGCCTGAGTTACTTTAATCGGAGGTGTAATAAATCGTAGAAGCTTGGCACGGAACCCAACAATATCCTCCATTGACATTGATGTTTTCCATTTATCTGGTTCATCAAGAATTTGGTGAGATTCCGAATCTAGAGAAGCCATTGGACCAATACTCACGTTTGGATATCCAAACCGACCTACAAATATACTAGGAGGGCTTGGTCCAGAATAATTTTCCTTTAATGTAGGTAAAATTCTCCTCACTGGGTTTAAAGCTCTTGAACGGATTAATATTGGGCAGTAGGTTAATCCACAGAGCATCTTTCCCCCTTTACACCTTAAACACTCTTCTTGAGTAGCTGGAACTGACACCATTGGGTTTCTACTTGCTTTTTATTCTAGTCCAAGATTTTATTATTTCTGTAACTTAAAATAGCTGTTGTTGTCGCGGTTTATTGGATTTTATCACTTTAATATCATTAAAGTTTCCTTTTTCACCAATTCGTAATGAACCATATTCCCCATCAAATCCATAGGGGTAAAATGTGAAGTTCCCTTCTTTGATTTGGATAAGCGAACTTAAAATATGATCCTCAATTTTTCCTGATAATTTAGATCTTATATCTCCGGTTGAAAGGTTCCACAGTTTACTTTCAGGGCCAGTAAGTGATATAATTTCTTGGTATTTTTTCACGAGCGATTTGGCGGTTTTAGTCTTAATTCTCATCGAACTTGAAAGTATGTCTATTAAGGGCACCATTCTAAGGTACTTTTGTTTTGGAACAACTTCACTAAGTATTCTATCAGAGCCTTGCTCTTTACTAATCTCAACACACCTCTGATATACACCAACAGTCATTGTCTTCTGACAGATCGGACAGATATCCTTGTTTGGGACATGTTGAGGTGAAAAATAGCAGTACTCATTAGCTTCGTGTAAACCTGGAGCTTTTCTTCCTCCCCTATGACCTGTCAGGAAAAATCTTCCCTCTTCAGGGGGGAATTCAGCAGTCGATGTGACATGATTATGTCTTAAAGCATCGATAATGCCTGAAAAAGTTATTTTTGACAAGGATAAGACGCTAAACTCTCTTCCCATGCGATGAAGAGCGCTTGAATGAGCATCTGAACATGATATAAGCGTTTTATTATCTAATTCAGGTATCAAACCAAGAAATTGGGGATCAGCTGATAATCCCGTTTCTACTGCATGAATACGGTTTGAAGCATTGCCAAAAAACTCATTTAAGTGATTTATTCGTACGTTTGACCCAAAAACTCCTTGGGGTGTCATTATATGCGCAGGTATTGCTTCTATTTGAGGATCGAGATCAAGAATCTGATCTATTCGAGTAGCAACTTCGTTGGTATTTTCACACTTAACAAACGGTCTAGCCATTTTTTGGTGTTTTACACCCCAAATTTCTAATAAGTCTGTGAATGATCTAACCGTAGTGAACGAAGGAAATAGAAATACCATGTGTACTACTTTTTTCCGTTTTTGAACTGGAAGAGTAAATATAATCTCGGTTTGAAGAATGAAACGTGTATGAAAATTATTTTCGAGGAAGAAAATTCCAGGAGTATCTTCAACTAAAACATCTTCGAGTATATCAGTCCATGTAGTGAACTGACAATCACCAGTTCCTACTAAATCAATTCCTTTAAGAGGCATTGTTTCATTGGTTTTCTTTAGATGAATTATTGCTTTTTTTTTATTAGTAATTGCCTGCTCTGGAGTAAGCTTTAGTGCTTGAGTCCCTCCTGCAAATACAGAGTGAGCATGCAGATCGACTGTTAGCTCCATTTCACTCACTTATAGGTTTTATGTGTATACCGTCTAAACTTGAGTCAAGTTCTGTTTTGTGCTCTAAAATTTGATCTCCCACTAGTTTGAGAAGACCTACTCCACGTATTGAATCTCCAACCATGAAAAGTGTATTATTATGCTTATTACTGAATGCCCACTTCAAAGCTATGGAATTAAAACCATGTTGTGCTAATACCATTTGAATTAAAGGTGTTCGAAATGATTTTTCGCATAATTGATGAATAATCATGAATACGGAACAAACAAGAGCGTGTTTTAATCCAGCTTCTTTATCGACTAATCTCAACGAATCTATTTTAGATGTATC
>JAEOTI010000008.1 GCA_016839955.1 Candidatus Hodarchaeota archaeon
AAGAATTCTAGGGAATAACTATATTCCCAAATAATTTATTGATTACAATCCTTGTGCTTTTTTGACTAATCTCTCTGTTATTTGATAGAAAGATTCATCAACATTTAGCCCTGTTTTTGCAGATGTTTCGATATAAGCTAATGCTTTAATCTTCTTAGCATATGCTAATGCTTCTTTCTTTGAAACACCACGTAAATCGACTAAATCATTTTTATTGCCAACAAGAATCGTTTGAACATCTTTTCCTGCATTTTTAATAAGATCAGAATGCCAATCTTGTAACTTAGCAAGTGTTGCTGGTCTTGTTAAATCAAAAACAAGTAAGGCTGCTTTTGCTCCTCTAAAGAACATAGTCCTAAAAACATCAAATCTTTGCTGTCCAGCAATATCCCAGATTGAAAGTGTTACACTATCATTTCCTATTTTGAGATATTTACTATAAGGTTCCATTCCTACAGTCAATAAATAATCTGATTTGAATTTACCATGAATAAATTTCATTGTAAGACTTGTTTTTCCGACAGCTGCTTCCCCAATTAGTAATACTTTGAAGATAAATGAGGAGTCTCTACCTTGTGTGTTGGCCATTTTCTTGTCCTCTGACTTTTTATGAGCTTGCTATTCTAGTGCCTATATGGATCAATCTTGGTCGTTCAATTAACATGATTATTTCTTGCTCAGGATTATTTCCTGTGTAAGCGTATTGTGCTTCGTATCTTGAACCACATATTGGACATTCGAAGGATAGTATATGTAATGCATCGTTCAACATTGTTGACGGTGTAAACATTTGTTTGCATTGGATGTTTTTACATCGATATATAACCAATGGATCCATGCTAGATAAATCAGTGTTCACCCTTATTTTGCACCAGCTATTTTCTTTTTTTAGTGAGACACTACTTAATCCAACGTATTCATTATTAAATAGTTCTCAATTATAATTGTTTACTTCTAGACAAATTTGCTCCACATTTGTCCGTTTTACTCGTATTTTTTTACTTTGAAGCTATATATTTCTTTTACTGTTTTGTTCTTATACAAGGAGAGTTTTAATCTTTTCAGACCATTTCTCTGTGAATTCTCTTTCGATATCTTGATTTCTTAATTCTTCTTTTAGCATCATTGGTATTTCATCTATAATTGGATAAAATGAATTACACTTTGTGCATTTAATCATTCCAGCTACTACTTCAGTTTTCAAACATTCATTACATTCGGTTTCATAATCGATGCTTTTAGCTTTTTTAGTAATGGTAGCTTTTTTTCCTGCTTCCTCTTTAACCAGTTTCACTTTATGTTTTGCACAATAGAAACTACAAACGAGTTTACTAATTTCATCTTTTTCTGGAAGTTCAATATTTTCATTTTTTCGTTCTTCAAAAATAAAAAGCTCCAATGGCCAAGTCTTATCATTTGGACATGCAAGAATGTCCAGTAATCTAAGCTTCAATGTTTTTACTTCTCCTTATTCTACCTAAAAAACAGATTAGTTAAATAATATATGAAAATTTTCGTAATATCCCTTTTAAATGGTCTGTAAACTACTCGTAAACGTCTTGCAAGGCTTTTAGATGCGAGTTCTCATAAAATACTTTCAACATTTGACCAAGGCTATGATCTAAGAAATCTTTTCTTCTAATGAGATAGATTTTTCCATTCGGAGTTCTCATTTTTTCTTTTACTAACCATTTAACTGCTGCACGAGCAGTTGATAGAGATTCATTTCGCCAATAATTCTTTATGTGAAATTCCCATGGTTTGAATTTATTTGGGAAAACATCATTTATTGCTTGATATGGTGAACTGTTGTATAGTGTTTGTAACATTCCCCCCAAATTAAATTCCTTGAAGATTCTATAATTGATATTTTTCGGAATTTGATCTCGAGTTATTTGCAAATCTTTTATCATTAGTTTTATTGCTTGATGAGCTCTTGTCCGTCCTATTTTTCCATCCCAAATACCTGTCATTCCTTTTGGAAATTCCCACGGTTTGAATACTCCCGGATAAACAAAATCAATAGCTTTGAAATATGAAGAATTAAAAAACTCAACCAATATTCGATATAGCCCTGTTTCATGAAAGGTACTTGCTGTAATTGTTTGGGGGATTTCATGCAACTCAATCTTAAGATGTTCCTCGATTAAGTATTTTATCGCGATTTTTGCATGTTCCTTACCATTTGGACCACGCCAGAATTTATGTGGTAATTGCATTTGATTGCTCTTTAGTTTTGCACTGATCAATTTCTTTACTTCAAATTCAGACCAGACATTCCCTTTTGGTTTATCCTGAGCCTTAAGCAAATTATACACTCCATGTTAGTAAATTCCCTGAAATTTCACTAAGTAAACAGCTAATCTTTGTGTTTCATGGTTTCATTTAATACAATAAAATAGCAGAGAATTTTCCATTTAAATCCCTAAAAACAGAGAACAAATAACATTATTATACGCGATTTTGCTATTATGGTTTAAGTCCTAAGGGGAATATATACTATGCCAACAAAAGAAGAAATTAAAGCAAAACTAGCTGAGGATCCCAATTATTATAGTTCCAAATCACTCGAGGGTGCTGACCTTAGTGGACTCGAATTATTAGGTGTTGAGTTTTTCGATACTGATTTAATTAATGCAAATTTAGAAGGAGCAATATTAGATGGTGCATGTCTTGATGCAGCCGTTCTAGAAGGTGCAAATCTAAAAGGTGCTTCACTTAAGAAAGCAAAATTAGAAGAAGCAAATCTCGAAAAAGCAATCCTAACCAATGCAGATTTTTCTGATGCTGTCATGCCTGATTCAAAATTAGACTATGCTAATATTGAAGGTGCTACTTTTATTAAATGTGATCTTGGTAATTGTTCCCTATATGAAGTCAAAGCAAAAGGTGCAAAATTCAATAACTCTAAGCTTTCCTTAGCAAGTTTAGATTATAGTGATTTCACTGAAGCTGATTTTACTTATTGTAATCTTCAATTCGCCTCTTTCCGTGAATCTAATCTCAAAGGAGCAATTATGACTAAAGCACTTCTTAGGGAAGCACGCTTGGTCAAAACTAATCTAGAAGATGCTGATTTATCAGGAGCAATATTAGAGAATGCTGACTTGGAAGGTGCCATATTAACAAACACAAAACTCCTTGGTGCCGTAATGAAAGGAGTGAAAAATCGTCCTCCCAAATAGATTTTTCTTCTCTTTTTTTGTGTTCTTACTTTCTTCAAGTCATTTGATTTTGTTTCAGTGATTTTTGTTCAACAAGGTTTTTTTATGATAACAACATATTGTATAATAGTTGCTACCGACAAAATGGCTGGTGCTCGATATGAGTGATTTTGAATATACTAAATTACTTGAACAAATTAGAAATGAGAAGGATCTTAAGGAACGTGAGGAGCTATTCCATTTCATTGGTGAAAGAGGCGATGATCGCTTCATTGAACCTTTGACTGAATTACTTAAAACGGATGATAGTCCGTTAATCCGTTCATCGCTTTACTCAGCATTTTCTCAGATAGGTTCTGACCTTGCTGAAGAAGTTATAGAAAAACAAGTAAAAGCTCGCTTACCAAAAGATGATGGGAAGAAGATTGCTAAAAAAGTCTGGACAGACGCAGTTGATTTCTTAGCTGATAATT
>JAEOTI010000236.1 GCA_016839955.1 Candidatus Hodarchaeota archaeon
AACTTGCTAGTTGATGTGCCAATCATGCAATGGAGATACTTTTTCCTGACCCTGCAGAATGTTGGACAAGATAACTATAACCTACCCCTTCCTGACGAACTGCATTCAATAAACTTCTGACCACATCTAACTGATGAAATCGTGGGAAGATGAAAACGTCTTTTTCCATTTCCACTACTTCCCCTTTCTGTTTGTTGTAATATTTTTCTGTTTTCGTATGGATATGAAGATAATTACAAATAAGATCTAACAGGGTGTCAGGTTGCAATATATCTTCCCACAGGTATGCTGACTTATGGCCATTTGGATTGACAGGGTTTTCAGTATCTATGTTGAAGGGTAGGAAGTAAGTTTTCTTTCCCATCAGTTTCGTGGTCATGAAAACCTCTTCATTTCCCACAGCAAAATGAACCAAGCATCGCTTGAATTTGAAAAGGGGTTCTCGCGGGTCACGGTCTTCCCTGTATTGTTTCACTGCATTTCCAACAAACTGACCTGTGAGCGAGTTTTTTAATTCTGCCGTGATGATGGGTAGTCCATTAAGAAAAATAGTAATATCCAAAGATTTTTCATCTCTTTTGCTATATTTGAGTTGTCTAACAATGGAAAATCTGTTTTTTTCATACAATTTCTGGTGTTCAGGATTCATTCCACTTGAAGGTTTGTAGTATGCTAAGCGGAACTTTGCACCCCTATCTATGATACCTTTCCGTAATACATGTAGTGTTCCCTTTCGAAAAATTTCCTGTGAGAGGCGATAACAAAGTTTGTTTGGTGTATCAGAACCATATTGTCGCTTGAGTTTTTCATATTCCTTTGGTTGAGTAGACTGGATGAACTTGATGACCTCATTGGGAATAAGAAAAAGGTTTTTATCGTAATCTCCTGAAAGTCTTTTGTGATACCCAGAATTCAAAAGGTGTTCTTCGATATGGTCTTCAAAATTTTGTTCTTTGTAAGATAAAGGTGTCATGATTCCCTCCCGTTCCTCACATCAATTTTTCCTGTAACAAACTCAAATATTAATGATTGACGGTATTCTTTTAGAAGTTCATTAAAAAATTCAGTTTTTTTCACAAGTGTGTCTATTTTATTAATCTCGCGATCGAGGAAAGTTACAATGGCTTTTTGTTCGACATTATTTGGTACAGGAATACATATATGTTTAAAATCATCACGAGAGAGATATTGTTGAATCGCTCCTACGGCTAAGGCTGTTAGATGTTGTTGACATGTTTGCATCAAGTAATATAGATATCCTGACATTAGACGTGATCCTGGTACTATTCCTATGAAAGTCTGATTAGAAACTAGTGGTTTTGCCACTATTGAGGTTATACCCATATTGCAACTACAAGAGCACAATACAGTCCCTACGGGGTAAACTCTCAAGTTCATTTCTCTTATTGTTTTCTCTGAAACGCGCCGTTCGGATTTAGAATCTGAAATATATTTACCGTCTAAATCTTCTATTCTAATCCATGGGATTATTCCATCGAATTTTTTTGGCTTATTTCGCTGAGGGACGAGCATTTTCGCATCAATACCAAGCGGGCGTATGTCCCAATGCTCTGGGATCTCTCCTAACCATTCAATAACAGAGTCTTTCATTTTCACATTAGGATCAAGTCCTTTAGTCACTGCATAAGTAATAGTGGCAGTACGTATTTCTTTTAGAAGTTCAATGAGTTTCTGTTTTTTTTCAATAATTTTGTCTACTTTCTTTACGTTTAATTCAGTTTTTACAGCAATTATCTCTTGTTCATCTTTGGGAGGAATAATTGTCGATTGAGATTTAACCATACTTCCAGTTATCAGTGGTTGTGCATTCTGGTTTGCCAAATTATTCAAATTCATTGAAATTAACACGAAAAACAAAAACCAGTAATTCTGGTTTGTCTTAACTATCATTGCATTATCGCTCACCCATTTATGACCGTTGGTCAAATGAACATTTCCACACTTAGCCCCTACTCTACCAATTATGATATTATCTCCAGACACATTAAAATTTTCAGTAAATCCTAAAACACCATTTCCTCCATAAACCTCGAATTTACCATCATCCTGCATATCATTTGTTGAAATACTCTCACCATTTTTAATAGTTATCACATACTTCAATTTCTTAATTTCCCAATGTTCAGGGATCTCCCCTAGCCACACAATACCGCTGTCTTTATATTTAGGATACTTTTTAATCATTCTAGAATCTCCTTCATCAGGTTATCTGTTTCACTTTCTAATCGGAGAATCTCTGCTTTGATTTCATCCATTGACCTTAAGGTTTTATGTTTGTAGAAGTGTTTGGTAAAATTGATTTCATATCCTACTTTGTCTCTATTTCTATCGATCCAAGCATCTGGAACATGTGGTTTTACTTCACGTTCAAAGTATTTATCAATATCTACTTTCAATGGAACTCGCTCATAATCACGCAAGTTTGTGTCTGGTTTGGGATGTCCTTTTTTATCTGTCACAATCTGTTGGGTTTTCTGGTCAAGGTAGGAGCTGATTTCTTTTTGTTCTGATTTGTTGTTCTTCATTAATGGGCGGTCAACTGTAATCTTTGTATAACCGAAATCGGTATTGTCAATTATCTTACACTCCTCACCTTCCTCAAAGTTTGTATATTTCTTTGTTATCTCCAGTATTTGCTTATCAGATATGTAATTCCGTTTGTTCCCCAAACTCTTTCTCATTTTCTTGTAATATTCCACAGCGTTGATAAGTTGAACTTTTCCTCTCCGTTTTTCGTTTTTGCGGTTGGTAGCAATCAAGATATAAGTTGCGATTCCTGTATTGAAGAACATATCTGTTGGAAGGGCGATAATAGCTTCTAACCAATCATTTTCAATTATCCATTTACGGATATCACTTTCACCTGAACCTGCATCGCCCGCGAAAAGTGGTGATCCGTTAAAAATTATTGCTATGCGGCTTCCACTGGCTTCCATCTTGGAAATCATATGTTGCAGAAATAATAATGCACCGTCATTCACTCGTGGTAATCCAGCATGAAATCTTCCATGGGGATCGTTGGCTTCATTTTTGATAAAGTCCTTTTCTTTTTTCCAACTAACTCCATATGGTGGATTTGACAGCATATAGTTAAATCTGTTTGTTTTGAACTTATCATTACTGAAACTTGTTCCCAGTCGTATATTCTCCGCATCCTCACCAATTATCAGAACATCTGATTTTGCTATGGCATAAGTTTGTTCATTCAATTCCTGTCCATAAATCACAATTTCCACTTCGGGGTTGATGTTCTGGTGAATGTGTTCCTTTGCGATAATCAGCATACCACCTGTTCCACATGCAGGATCGAATATAGTTCGAATAATTCCTTCTCGTTTTAGTTCCTCTTGATGTTCTGCAAAAAGAAGGCTCACCATGAGACGTATTACTTCTCTTGGAGTATAATGTTCTCCTGCGGTTTCATTTGACATTTCTGAAAACCTGCGTAAAAGTTCTTCAAAAATTTGCCCCATTTCATGGTTAGTGGTTATATCTGGGTGCAGGTCAATTTCTGTGAATTTTTCCACCAACATAAACAAAAGATCGTTCTTAACCAATTTCGTGACAATTTTATCTATCTGGAAATTCTCAATGATTTCACGGACATTCTTACTGTATCCATTGATATAGTTATTGAAGTTTAGTTCAATGTTTTGTGAATCCTGTGCCAACCTTTTTAGGTCATAATATGAAGTATTATAGAAATTCAATCCATCAGTTGCATTTAACAATACGTGTGTAAGGTCAGGTAGCTGATCTTTAAATTTCTTGTAAGTTTCAATGACAGGATCTTTTTTATCCTCGAATACACAATCCAATCTTCTCAACACCACGAAAGGTAGAATAACATCGCCATATTCGTGTTGTTTAAAAGCACCTCTTAAAATATCGTCAGCAACTTGCCAGATGAAGTTCGCTTTGTCTTGGAAATTACTCATCGTTATCCCTCATCGCTTCCCTAATAAAATTACCTTTACCTTTTTTATATATATCATAGGGAGAAATAGCTAATTTAAACTGCATTGAAACACCTTATTAAAGATCAGTTGTTATGAATTCACCCTCGACTATCATAAAAGTGACTCTTCGATCAATTACATCTTTATATTCTGGTAAAAAGTCGGTTAACTTGTCATTTGTGACTACTGGAGTTTTTAGTCGCCTAGCAATCTTAAGGATATAGAGATCATCATGTTTACGTGCTGGAGCGGGCTTTATGACTCCAGCTTTTACGGATTCTTCAAAGGTTTTTTGATCATCGATTCTACGCCAAAAACTAGCTGAGACAACAACAATCGGTTTCCAACCAAGTTCACGAAGGGTTTTAATTGTGATCAATATATTTTCTATAGAGGGTTTTTTGTTGCAAGTGCAATACATCGCTACATTTTCTCCGTCTACTATAATTGGCTCAACATTTGATTTTTCCGTAGAATGAATAATATGAGTACTTGAATCAACATTGCTTCCAATTTCCATATTTTTACTTAATGCTGTTGTCATGCTATCACCACCAACTAAAGGTCTTTGAATATGTTATTCATTACATGACTTAAATATTTTTTGGTTCAAGTATTAACTTAAAAACAAAAATGTTTATATATTGATTAGTTCTATTATAGTAATAAGTGAATGAATATGAGTAAATCTCTATTATCGTTACAAAAATGGATTGAAAAAAGATACAATAAAC
>JAEOTI010000237.1 GCA_016839955.1 Candidatus Hodarchaeota archaeon
ATATTACACAAAAAAAGCAAAATAAAGCGTAAATACATGAAAGCTGGATCCAATTACTACCTAATTTTTTCAAAAAAATTCGAATTTATTCTACTTTAGGATTCTAATGAATCATAGTCTCTTTGATATCCTCCTCCGAAATTTCGTTCAATTATCTTGTCAATTGATTTAATTTGAGGAATTAACAGTGTTTTGCCTGGATGGAGTTCAAAGTTGCTAACAAGCAGATCTAATTGTTGAGTGGTATTCTCGAAGGCTTCTTGAAAAAAGCGAGTTGATTGGTCAACTAATAGGACCGTTAAGAAGCGTTGATTTGCTATTTGATTAGCCATCACAACTACACTCTCTAATGTGACTTCTTTGAGCGCTTGATCCATCTTTCCGGTGAATTCACTGAACAAATTTGAGATAGCTTTGAGAGCTCCCGAGAATAAGATATCTTGGCTATTAAAGGAAATACCATCATTCTCCTCTGGTTGAAAATTATAACTATGTAAAGGTATACCTTCATTACCGATGATAATGAACTTTTGAAGTGATTGTGCTGGAAGAATGAAGGTTCCACTGGTGGAGTATAGATAGATGAAATAACCCAAGGCGAGAATAGGTAGTAATCCTCCCATTACAATTCCAGTTAATCCGAATATCAAATCAGAAATCATATCAGCAAATAACATCCCTATTATCGCATAACGCATTTTTTTAAGCTTATTTTTAATTATGGGATTAGTCGTAGCCTTTATTCTTCTTCGAAGCTTCAAAAAAATTCGAATAATCATTGTAATAAGAAAAATTGCACAACCAGCGCTGAATATACCAAATAGCACGGTTGGAAAAATAATTGAAAATGGTTCTTTTTCAAAAATTTCCTCATCACTTTGTCCTTCAAGTTCTGGCAATGTCACAGCAAGTTGGAGGGTAGAGATCAGGAGACCAGCGGTTAATACCGTAAAAAGAAGAGTCAGAAAGAGATTTCTTTCAGTTAGAACTTTGGAACTCTCAAAACTCTGAAAAAATAAGACTAGAAAAAAAGTTGCGCCTGTTAGAGAAATGATAACTAACGAAATAGGCACGATGATCTCAAGAAACTCTACAAATCCTTCTTCTTCGGTTGATTCTTCTTGAGGAAGGAAAAAACGTGAAATTACTTCTTGAAGTAAAAAGAAAAGGGTTCCGAAAATTAAGAATATGTAAGTGTTATATGGGTTTTTGCGGTAATAATTAAGCATCATTCCCAGGATAAAGGTTATTAGTATGATATTGATAATAAAGAATATTAAATTTAATATTTCAATTATCTCAGACATACTATAAACTCAATTTATTGAAATTATACAAAATTATTATTCTTTTGCGCAAATCTACAATCATTCGAAATATTGGTTAATAATTAAATTTCTTAATTTTTAATTTCAAAGAATCTTCACGCAAACATGTTAAAGTGAGATCCTAGTAAGATTTAATTTTTCAAACGAATATTTGAAACAGTCTGAGATAAAAAAGTGATTGAGAGACAAATTGTGTTAAAACCTACAACATTCATTGATAGTAGTACAACCAAACTAAGAAGTCATTTAAGTATCCGAATTCAACCGCTAATCATTACTTAAATGGGTGGAATTGAAAGCATGGGAACAAATGAGGAAACATGTCCAGAATGTAAAGGACGTGGAATTTGTAATCATTGTAGAGGCTTATCTAAACAGTGCGCGTGGTGCATGGGCGACTCTAAATGTCCAAAATGCGGAGGAACTGGAAAAATATAATTTCTATTGACAACAGTGACCGATTATAACATATATAAGCTAATTAGACAATTTATGCCATTTCAAGGAGTTTCGAAGTTGGTTAGAAAGAGATTCCGAGAATTAGGATTGACAATAAGTATTGGAAAATTAGGTCCAAAAAATATGATTACTGATGTACCTGGGGTCCTAGTTGGACATGACACTCTTATTCAAGGGGATGGGGATTTAAAACCTGGAGAAGGACCAATTAGAACAGGTATTACGACAATTCTTCCTCATAACCAAAATCTCTATAAAAATCCAGTAGTAGGAACTATCCATGTTATAAATGGTTTTGGAAAAGCAACCGGTATAGCACAAATCCAAGAAGTAGGTTTGATTGATTCTCCAATTTCTATCACTAGTACAATGAACGTAGGCAAAGTCTATGACGCACTAATCGAATATATAACTCAACAGAATCCAGATGCAGGCATTTCTTCTCATACACCTAATCCGGTTGTTTTAGAATGTCATGATGGTTATTTAAATGATTCTCAAGGTCGCCATGTACATAAAAAACATGTTTTCAGGGCTCTCAATAATTCAACGGATTTTGTGAAAGAAGGGTGTGTAGGTGCTGGAACAGGCATGATGACATTCGGTTATAAAAGTGGAATAGGAACAGCATCAAGACTATTACCTGAGAAACATGGGAGTTATCTTTTGGGTTGTTTAACAGTACCAAACTATGGACGTAGAGGAGATCTAATCATAAGAGGCCAACCCATTGGAAAGATACTATTAGAGCAGGCAAATGGGCACCATAAACAAGGTGATAATATATCTGATGGAGGATCCATCGTTGTTGTTTTAGCTACAAATGCTCCCCTCTCTTCACGCCAGCTTACAAGAATAGCAAAAAGAGCTGTTATTGGAATTGGAAATACAGGTAGTATTGTTTCACACGGATCCGGCGATTTTGTTATTGCATTCACAACGCAAACAGAATCCTCAAGACTTAAAGATAGTCAATTAACTCCTTTCTTCGCTGCAACAATTGAAGCTATAGAAGAATCTATTTTTAATTCACTTTGTATGGCTACTCCTATGATAGGAAGAGATAATCGAAGAGCTCCTGCCTTACCATTGGATTCTGTAACTAAATTATTGAAAAAAGTACATTAAAATTATCAATGAGTCGATTTAATTCCTAAAGGTTTTGTTTCTAACGCCTTATTCCAAATATAAT
>JAEOTI010000047.1 GCA_016839955.1 Candidatus Hodarchaeota archaeon
CCCCACTAACATTTTATGTCAAACAAAGAATTCTTCTCAACTTCCTGAAAACTAAGAGAGGAAAATAACTTGAGTAACTCAGTTTAGATTCAAGAAAATTAACCTACTCTAAATTTCATTTTATACACATAATCGTACTGATTTAACCCCTCCAATGCGTTAAACACTGAATAAAATTCAAACAATTAGTTATTTTCAATTGACTGATTGCATTTACCAAAAAAAATTTAGTATCTGTAGTACAGTAATACACATTTCTTTTTTTCTTATTGATGGAGAGATTTGATATAACCATAAATAATAATTCGGAAGATCAAACCTTAACGGAAGAGGAAGAAATACTCTTAGGAGTGTTTTTAGGACTAGAGAACCTTCCAATAGACCCTGAGACAGATGAAAGAATTATTAGTCCAGAAAGAAAAATAGCTCTTACCAAAGAAGGAATTATCTCCTTTGATACTCAACGCTTAAAGGATCGGGATGTTCACTATCCTTCTTTGTTGGAATCACTTGTTAATAAAAGGTATCTCCTTTTAGATGAAGAAAAATATGCTCTTAGCGGCAACGGTCGAATTATTGGCAAAAAAAGGCACTCTATCTGGTTAAATGATTTTTACAATGATATTCTTGTGAGAAGTGCCAATAGCAAAGCCCATGCGTTATTTTGTGAACAAGTTTTTGGTAAAAATTTATGCCAATACAATGTTTTAGATATGGACCAACTTGAAACGATGCTGAACGCTTTAAACCTTCAAGCTAATGATTTTGTTCTAGATCTGGGCTGTGGTTTGGGGAAAATTTCTGAATACATTTCTTTCAAGACTGAAGCCCGTGTACTTGGAATAGACTTCGCGAAAGAAGTTATACAATGGGCAAAAGAGAATACAGATTCTCAAAATGGGAAGTTATCCTTTCAAGTAAATAATATGAATGAGCTCAATTTTCCACCAGCAACCTTCAACGCAATTATATCGATTGATACACTATATGATTGGAATGGAATAGATCATAATTCAATAATAAAAAAGCTAAAAGGTTTTTTAAAACCAACTGGACAAATGGGAATATTTTATGCTCAATTTCGAGCTCTTGAGGACTCTCTTGATGTATTAAAGGCTGAAAATACCGATGTGGCCAAAGCATTAACAAAGAATGGCATTCCATTTCAATCCGTTGATTTCACTGAAAATGGTAAGAAAATTTGGCAACGTGAGCTCTCAGCGACAAGTGAGTTAAGAGAGATGTTTGAAAAGGAAGGTAACTTGGATCTTTGTGAACAGAGGATAGCTGATAGTAAAAAAGTCTTAAATTTTATTGAGAATCAACAAGAGCGTCGGTACTTCTATCATGTTCAGCTACGAATCTAATAATTCTTAGTTTCATACTTCTTTATATCGAAAACAATGAGTTAAATGATCATTAACAAGTCCTACGGCCTGCATATAGGCATAGATTATAGTAGGTCCCACAAAAGAAAATCCAATTTTTTTTAAGGACTTACTAATTTTTTGAGACAATTCGGTTTGAGCTGGTATCTCCGCTAGGGTTTTGAACGAATTTTTAATTGGTTTATTGTCAACAAAGGCCCAGAGATAATCATTAAATGATCCATATTCCTTTTGGACTCGAAGAAAACATTTAGCGTTACTAACCGCACTCCGAATTTTTAATCGATTACGGATTATTCCAGAGTTTTCTTTCAGCTCTCCCATTTTCACTTCATCATAATCTGCTACAATAACAGGATTGAAGTTTGCAAAAGCTTGACAGTAGCCTTCTCGACGCTGGAGGATAGTTCTCCAAGTTAAACCAGCCTGGGCACTTTCTAAAATTAAGAATTCAAAATGTGTGGTGTCATCATGAACTGGCACGCCCCATTCAGTATCATGATATTTTATCATTAGATCATCTTTACCAGTCCACGGACAACGGCTCAGGTTATCACAAATACTATCAAATGTAGTCATTTGTATTCACAGGATATCCTCAACTAGCCCGTTGCCGTGGTTAGTCTCCATCTTATTGGCTGCAACCCAACAGCCTCTATCCCATCTACCAAGACAGCTTTTGGGAATACTTTTCTCATGATATTGTATGCACCATTCACATCGGCGTGTATGAGAGTTCCAGCACTTGTACGAAACCAACTGCGACTAATCCGCTACTCTTACAAGAACTCTCTTCTTTAAAATGAATTGGGTCTTTAAATACTTTTAAGAGAGAGAGGGCGGAAAATAGGCAATGAAATATTTGATATCATTTTTTGAATACAAATGAAACAAAAAAACTAATTAAATGATTAATATAATCACCAGGATGGAATTAAGCTCAATTAAGTTCAAGACCAAATTAGATTTCGTTCGAATAAGAGGATTTATTAATGAATATGGAATATTTTGGTTGAACTTACCAAAGAGTCGTAAACCTTTTTTTTATGTCGTTCCTATCGTTGAACCTTTTTTCATCGTTGAACCGTAATTTTAGAGGTGTATCGATCTGAAGTCTGTTTACGCATGTTTATGCGTTATCTGGAGTTGGAAAAACTGTCAGACTATGGAAATACTGAATATGAAACAACGGCTAAGACTATAGCCGAGATAGACCCCTACGATAAGAGAATCGATGTTGTTTTTCGAATCATCTCTAAAGGTGAGGTAAGAGAGGTTCTTAATAAACGTTCTCAAGAAAATCACTCCGTTTGTGATATTACGGTTGGTGATTCGTCTGCCTCAATCATTCTAACATTATGGAATGAAGATATTGATGCAGTAAGCGTAGATTCAACTTACAGGATTAAAAATGGATACATAAACATTTTTAATAATTCTATGCGTCTTGCTAAAGGCAAATATGGGCAACTAGAATCTGTAGAAGGATCAGACGAAATCTCTGATGTGAACGCGGATAAAAATCGTTCTGATGAAGAACACCAACGACAATATCGAGAACGCCGACCTAGTCGTGGCTTTGGTGGCGGCGGCGGTGGCGATAGACGATCTGGTGGCTGGGACGACAATCGAGGTAGAAACCGTCGAAATCGTTGGTAAAATTATTAAATTTTAAAGGGGAATCGATCCCCTCTTTTCTTTTAAAGCTCTACCATATAGTAAAAGGACTTCAGAAAAGAAGATCCTTTAATCTTTTTTTTAAAAAAATATTAGGTTGTAACGATTCTACGTTAATTTCGTTGCGTTTACTTCGATTTAGAACTACTATTCCTATTAGCACGAAAATGGGGATTATAAGGAATTTCTGTGAGGAAAATTCCCTAAATACAACACCCGAGAAAGCTGCATCATCGATTTTGTGATGGATTCCATCATCTTTACTTCCCACTATGACCTTAACTCTAACAAATGCTTGAGTTGTTCCACTTGGTGCAATAGCAATCTTCTCGCTGGATTGAAATAACACCGATTATTAATCGTTTTTTCGGACCTACCAGAGTACCCAGTAATCGATCTTATTCAAGATGGTTACAACAGCTATGGCAAAAAGGGCCATTGAAATTAGAACTAAAGTGGTAGAAGCAGAGCGAACTAGTTTTATCCTGGTTGCCTTTTTCGTTGATTCTTTATTTTGCCACGGGTCAAAGATACCATATCCTAATACTAATGCTAGAGCGAGGAGTGAACATCCCAAACCTCCAGTTGGTGCCCAGACAAAATCATCCGTAACCCAACCTTTATCTACAAAATAGAAAAAAATCGAAAGCTGAAGCCCCATAATAATGGATAATGGTGTTAAAAGATCTTGTAACCGTTTTGTTTCGTGTTGGTAGACATTAACGAAATTATTTTCCATTCGTGATTCCTCCAAAATCATAACATGTTATCCGCAAACGTTTATTATAAATTCATAACTGATTTTTTTTTAATATTAAAAATTTGATTTAATTGAGCGACTTGGGATGAAATTGGATACTAACATCACAGATTTAAAGATTGATCAACTTATTTACACTGGAAAACTGTCTGAAGCATCCCAAATTTTACAACAGCTTGAGAGTGAAACTCTTCCCCTAGAAGAACAGGTTAAAATTCAATTATATAGAAGCCATATTCAAACAATAAATGGAAACTATGAAGAAGGGCTTTCTATTGCAATGAATGCTCATGCGAGAATTCAGGACTCAAATAACCATCTCTTATTGTTAGATGCTTTAATCGCCATAACAAGACTCTTATGCCCCCTTGGAGATTTTGAAAGGTGTAATAGAGTAATTGAAAATGGAGAAAGAATATTTTCTGATTTTTTATCAGATTCTTCTAATGAAATTAAACAGAGAAAGGTAATTCTATTATATTACAAAGGTCGCATGCATTGGAAAAAAGGAGATTCAACCAAAGCTCTAGCATATCTCAAGGATAGTTTATCACTTTCTAAAGAAATAAACGATCAATATCATGAAGCTGCTTCTCTCAGTGATATTGGTGGGGCTTATTGGGTTAAAGGGGAAATAGACACTGCTTTACAAAATTTTCAAGAGAGCCTTGTAATAAGAGAGAAACTAGGTGATAAACAAGGAATGTGTGTTGCTCTAAACAACATAGGCTTGATGTACCGCCAAAAAGGGGACATTGGGAGTTCATTAAAGTACCATCAAAGAAGTCTTAAAATATCACGTGAAATTGGAAACAAAGAAGTTATTTCCCTTAATCTCGGTAATATTGGGAAAATTTTTTCACAAAAAGGAGAGATAGACCAAGCATTAGATTATTACAAACAAAGTTTATCTCTTTCTGAAGAAATTGGTAATCAACATGAAATATTAGCTTATCTTGGAGATATTGGTCGAATTTATCGACAGAAATGTGATTTTTCTCAAGCTTTTATTCTACTTGAAAAGAGTTTAAGACTGTCAGAGGAACTCGATAGTCGTTTGTATAATTCTCGGACTCTATTTGATCTAATTTGTCTAGCCATAGATATGAAAAAAATAGAATTAGCAAAAGATTACTTGAAATTATTAGGAACAATAAATAATGAAGAGGAAAACAAAAGGATAAACCAGTATTTTCGTCTCGGGGAAGCCTTAATACTCAAAACAAGCACAGATGAACATGAGAATAGAAAATCAAAAGAATTATTAGTAACAATCCTTGAAGAAGATGTTGTAGACTATTCATTAACCGCTATAGCCGTTTTAAGCCTGTGCGAATTATTTATATCCGAAATTCGAACATCCCACGAACCTGAAAGATTTGTTGAATTATCTAAATATATTGATAAATTATTTGAAATCTCTAAACAACTAGGATTTCATTGGATACTTATTGAGATTTTAATTTTAAAGTCAAAATTAGCTCTACTGGAATTAGATTATCAGGGAGCTCATCAGCTATTAATTCAAGGTCAGATTCTCGCCCAAGAGAAAAATCTAGACCAATTGGCTAAAAAAAGCTCTAATGAACTTAATCTTTTTCAACAATTATCAGAACAATGGAGCTATCATATCAAGGAAGCACCTACATTAGAAACCCGCATTATGCAAACTAGACTAGAAGATTTCATTGGAGATATGAAACGAAAAGATATGACTTCTATTCGTAATTAGGATCTAATTTTATTTTTATTAAAAAACGGTTCATGAACAGTTACAATTCTCCAGGATTATTTAGAAGCTTTTTTTCATTATAAATTCGTATTTTGTACCGATTTAAAAAAATTCATCAAGAAGTTGGTAAAATTCGATTTTTTGCCAATTTGGTTTAATTCCATATTTTTCCAGGAATAAATCTGCACATCTTTTTCCACCAAAGTTGTAGATAATACTTCGAATACATAATGCAATATCTTGGTACCGATCACTTATTCCCGCATTACCAAAATCAACAAAACCACTTAATTTGCCACCATCGATCAGAATGTTTGGTAAACAATAGTCCCCATGAGTGAAAACAGGGTCATCTATATCTAGTCTGGTTGCCAATAGTTCTTGATACAGTGCTTCTGCTGTTCTTCCTTGTCGTTTCTCGTCAAAATCTTCTTCTCGAACAAAACCACGTTTCATCCGGGTTCTTGCTCTTGATAACTGAATATCGAGAGAGTTGTTAAAGGGACACTTAGTAATATCAATAGAATGAATCCTTCTTAATCCCCGAGCAAGAATCGAAACAACAGTTTTTCGTTCTTCTATTGAAGCATGATGAGAAGGGACTCCTTTCAAAGCTGCTAGGAGGAGAAACTCTTGGGAATTATAACATGTGTAAAACAAGACTCGAGGAACTGGTAGTTTGCCGAACAACCATTTCAATTTCTCTCGTTCCTCTAAGAATCTTATTTCAGATAAACGATCAGTGATTTTTAAATATAAAGGATTTTTTTCATTGCCACTTAGGTGGAAAATAGCTGTACGGGGATCACCACTAATAACTTCCTTCCAGATATAACCTTTGATGAGTTTTTTTAAATCAGGGGGAAGTTCAAACATGTGAATCGTTTTCACCAAGAAATAGCTAAATTTACAAAGATTCAAAAAAATAATGATCTAAATGAATTCTTCTAAATCACAAGATTTAGCATCTAGTTCTTGGCCTCGGTTTAGATGCAATAGTTTTTCATCTGGTAAAAGTTCCTTTCCAGGGCCTAGTGGTGATACAGTTATCTGGAAAACCACGGTTGGGAAAATATCGAATGAACCTGCCATTGGAGAGGATGGTACAATTTTTTTACCTCTCGAGCCCGATGAATTAGTCGCAGTTAGCTCCACAGGTAAAGAATTATGGAGAAAATCCTTCTTTGCTCATATGAAGAAACCTCTACGAGGGATTACTACACCTGCGATTCGGTCTGATAGAAGCCTTATTGTTCCAACTTTTCGTAAGGTTTCTTGTTTAGAGCCTGATGGAACAATTCGTTGGGATAGACTAATTGATGGTCTCCCTGCAGCTCCTAATATTAGTGATCAAGGAATTATATATGTCCCTGCTCACAGTGTTGATTGGATTGGTGTTTATGTAATATCCCCTGAAGGGGAAGCTTTTGGTGAAGATGACCCAAAACTTTATGCTGGTCGATTTTTCCCTCGAAATAATGCTGTTACTCCCGCTGTTATTAGTCAAGACGGTAATGTGATCGTTGGTCATCAAGTAAATATCACTCATCCTGAAGCTTATACTTGGGATCCTCCAGATGAAGTCGATGAAGAGTTTTCAACTGAATGTGTAATTTTTACTCCTGAAGGGAATCAGATAGGAAAAGTAAAACTGAAAGGATCTGGTGGTAATCCCGATAAATTTGCTATCACTCATGGGATTGACGATGATATCCTTATCATTGGTTTTTGGTTTCAAGAGATTGTTGGATTTTCTTTAAATAGAATTATAAACGAAAAAAGACCAAAAAAAATAGTTAAATGGGACGCTTATTGCAATACTAAGAAATTTGATTGGGGATGGTACTCTTCTAATGATAAAGACGGTGATGAAGGTGAAATATATTCACGAAGGGTTAGGGGCTATCCTGCTGTTGACGATGAGTCTAAGGTTTATGTTCGTTTAACTAATCAAGACAATTATAGTCCTTCGAATTTTATTCTTCAAATAAACCCTACTAAAAAAGTTGATATGCCTATAAAGGTCTATAAATACCCTAAAGATGGTCGAAAGAAACCGCGAATTTTACATGAAACTCGTAAAATTTTAGACTATAACGTATTGAAAACGTCTAGAGCAGTAGAAGCAAATCCTATAATTGATAGTAATGGACATATTTACTTGGGTACAACTACGGGTAAGGTACATGTCTTCAACTCCGCTGGAGAGGAACAACGAATTATCAATGCTGAACATCCCATAAAATATCTTGTTATTGGAGCAAAGAAGTCACTTGTGGTTGCAACAAAGGACAATAATCTCATTTGTGTACAGTAATTCGCATTTCTTCATTAAACATCGGAGTTTATTATATCGATTCGCTTGCCCAAGTGACAACTTTTTAGAGAATCACACCTAGTGTGATCTTATTTATAGAATGAAGTATGGAGATTGACCGGACGTTGAAAGGATGGATTTCTAGATTTATACTCTTATTATTTCTTGTTTCTCTCTTAACCACCAGTGATAGAGCTTCTCCTGCAATACCTCATCAATTAACTCAAACATTGCAAATTGCCTTACCAAATACTAGTAATTATGGTGAAGCAACTATTGATGGGGAGTTAAGTGAATGGTCTTCTGAGGAGTTAATTGCATATCCAAAAGACTCAGGATTTACTCGTGAAAAAAATATAACAATAAAATCTAAACTTGCTTTTAATGAGACTCATTATTTTGGTTTCTTTGAAATCGAGGATGATCCTCTGAATTCATCCTTTCCTTTTAATGCCAACGATACTAAAATAGGTGATTTCTTATTTTTTGGTTTTCATGATGTGTTAGAGAATACGATACATGATGGTATAGTCTCTACTATCATCCTAGAAGATCATGAACTTGTTTTTTCTGAAGTATGGGATGAAGCGAATTTTACCTCAGTACCTTCCGTTCCTGGTGCTTCTCAGGCAACGGTCGATTTAGACTATCTTAATGAAGATGAGTGGAATGCTACGGATCTAAACTCATCTATAGGATGGGTTAATATCACATATGAAGGTGATAATTGTAAAATCTGGTTTGCTAAATCTCTGGGAGAGTTTAATATCTCTCTCGCCCCAGGTTTCCCAGAAATTCTGGTTGAAGTCAGTGATCGTTCATTCTATTATAATGGGACCCATGGACCTTTCAATCATACATCTGGAGCAGCTACAGATTGGAATCCTTTGCATAAAAGAGTGGAAATGTCAAACAAAAGTAGTAGTAGTATTCCAGATATTGACTGGGATACTGTGAATTGGACATTAAATGTATCATCATATACAAAGTTCTATTGGGGACGTACACCTCGTGAATTTCGTATAGGCCTTCGGAATAATGATGAGAAAGTGTTTGTTGGTCTTGAAGTCGAACTTCCGTATGTTAATCAAACAAACGAAGTTTTTGGTCGTAATCTAGAACCTTTTTGTGCAACAATTGCTGTGGAATTCTACGAACGTGTTCCAGATGAAGTTCGAACTGCTCAGATTCTTTTTGCCACTATTTTTAATGATAACCTTACTAGTGTGTTTGCTGGTCTTCAAAATATCACAAGCTCCTTATCATCTTATCCAAACAACATCCATGAAGGAAATTGGGGTCACGATCAGCGATTCTATACAATGCATTATCCCTTTGCTTACACTTATTCATCACTTTCTAGTTCAGGAAAATATACAATAGAAATGTCTACAGATCTTAACGCTCTTGACATTCCAGCATATGGAAATGGGACTCATGGGGAAGTTATCTACTTCTCAGCTTCAATGAGGGTAAATTATTTTGATCAAGAAGATTACACCTCACTTTTAACTAGAGCAGAGGAAGAACGTGCTTGTTATTCTTATTATATCCAGGATTGTCGACCATTAAGTCTTTTATGGGAATTTCAAGTCGCTAGTGATTGGGTAAATGTAGAAGGCACCCAGAACACTCCAGAACTTTTCGCTTGGAATCCCACCGTATTACTAATAAGCACTTCACTTTACCCGGTTCAGAACATTACTTTTTCAGATGATGAAACCCAAGGAACCACTAACATCTTCTTTGAGGTTGTAGATGAGTATCCGTCTAGTGTTGAACTTATGTATCAAATCATTGAGAAAACAGATGAAATCACCATACCCCTCAGCCCCTCCATAAGTAATGGATTACTCTACTCTACTGAAATAAGTGGTTTAAAGAATGGAGACGAGATTCTTTATAGCATAAAGGTTGTTGATCAATTTAATGTTACCACTATCACTCCATTTGTGAGGTATATTTTTGGGACAGTAAACGCTGATAGTGCTCCTGTTTATCTTCTTTCAATCGTTGGAGCTTTGGCAATTATTGGATTTAAATTCAGGTTATCTAGAAAGAAAAATCATTAGTGGATCTTTCTTTCCTCTTCTTCTTATTTACTTCGATTCAAGGCTATTTCAATGACATCAGAATCCATCAAAACGTGGTCTAACCCAACCTGTTGACCTGGAAATTCAACTGACGCTCCCCATACTTTTGCATGACGAAAAAGGTTTAGAAAGTCCTTATGGATTTTCTCAGCTAACTCTTCGACACTTGTCCCTTGGGGACAAACAAATGGGCGAGAATAATCAGGTTTTTTCTTTGGAGGTTTTGTGTAGATTCTAATGACCTCTAAAATATGGAAGAGGTCCTTTTTCAGGTCTTCAAGTGAATGGTCGTTCTTCATCGAAGTTGGATAGATAGGAAGAGAAGTAATATCTTTTAGATGGTAAAAGGGCTCTTTTGATCCAGGTAAGTCTCCCTTAGTTGCAATAATACCTAGCTTGTACATTGATTCGTCATTGACAATGAGTTTTGCATTTTCCAGTTGTTCCTTAAGAAAATTGTATTGTCTGTCAATATCCATTGATAAATCGATAACAAACAAGATAGCATCACTAGTCCGGGCAACACGGACGATTTGTTTACTTATAGCCCAGTCTTCTTTGAAATCGAGAAAACCTGGAAGGTCTACAATTTGAATTTTCAAATTTTCATATTCTAATGTTCCAGCAAGAGCAGTTCGAGTAGTATGAAGATAATCTCCGGTTTTGACATCAGTATTAGTTATTGC
>JAEOTI010000238.1 GCA_016839955.1 Candidatus Hodarchaeota archaeon
AAATATAGCAAATCACTTGAATATGTTAGCGTATCAGGCCAATTTATTTCCTATCCTTCCACATTTTATGATGATTTTTGCCGAAATTATTTCTAATAAAGCAGGTCGCCACTGTCACAAGTAATACCATTTATATCACTTCTTTTTCTTGTAAAAATCTGCTTGTGGCATTCTTCCAGTCTGGGAGATTATAGCCTACCGTTTCTTTGACACCAAAGTTATCGAGGACGGAGAATTTTGGTCGTTTAGCAGCCATTTTGAAATCCTTTGATTTTGCTCGCAACAATTTTCCTTTCCATTCGATTTTCCTTAGGATATGTTCTGCCCATTCATATCTTGAACAGTAACCTGAATTGGTTATATGATAGAGGCCATAAGCTCTTGATTCCAATAGATCTAAGGTTATTCTTGCGAGATCATGTGTGTACGTCGGAGAGGATATCTGATCATCTACTACTGATAATTCAGATTTTTCTTTAATCCACTCAAGAAGCTTTGTTACAAAATTTTTGTTTCCTTTCCCAAATAACCAACTAATCCTTATTAAAAAGAATTTCCTAGCAATCTGCCGGGTATATTTTTCTCCTAATAACTTACTTTCTCCATATTTTGAAATGGGATTTGGGGTATCCAAAATAGTATATGGGGTTCCCTTTTGTCCATCAAAAACATAATCCGTTGAATAATTAACAAAAGCCGCATCTATTTCGTTTGCAATTATTGCGAGATTCCTTGATCCTATTCCATTCACTATGTAAGCCTCTCTCCAATCACTCTCTGCTTTATCAACTGCATTGTACGCAGCACAATTTATTATTACTTTAGCTGGATTTCTTTTTACATAAGTTCGCATTGTTTCAAGATTGGTGATATCAGTTTCAAGATCAGTAGCAAAATACCTAATATCTTTATCCTTGAATAATTTTTGGAAATCTTGGCCTAATTGCCCGTTTGCTCCTGTTATCAGAACTTTCATTTTTCCCCACAAATTTTTGTCTATTTTAAATGTAATCAGTAAACCTTTTTTGTCTTTGTGAAATTTATTGGATGTTAGTAAGTGAAAGGAATCTCTATTTCCTTTATTCTCGGGAGTTTTTTGTCTTTTTCTGATACTATTGGTTTTTTTATTCCATATTCTTCAAAAGGCCATTTTATCATTATATCGGGATCATTCCAGATAGTTCCGTAATCGAATTCCGAGAAATAATAGTCAGTTACTTTGTAAATAATTTCTACTTCTTCTGTTAATGCAAGGAAGCCATGTGCAAAACCTTCTGGAATGTAGATCATTTTTCTATTTTCTTTTGAAAGCTCAATTCCATAATATTTGCTGAAAGTTGGTGATCCTCTTCTAAAATCAACAGCCACATCAAAAATAGATCCAATTATCACTCTTATGAGTTTTCCTTGTGGTCTTTTAATTTGGAAATGTAATCCTCTCAATACACCTTTCTTAGATCTTGAGTGATTATCTTGAACAAAATCATTATCAATTCCAAGTTTAAGAAAATCTTTTTTGTTATATACTTCCATAAAAAAACCTCTATCATCATCGAACAGGATAGGTTCAATGATGTATAGTCCTTCTATGGGTGTTCTGCTTTTATTGAATTGCAGCGTTTTTAACATCCAAATTTAGACCATTTTGAGCAATATCAATCAAGTACTTTCCATAATCAGTCTTTGAAAGTGGTTCTGCAAGACTCAATAATTCTTGAGTATTAATGTATTCAAGATTGTATGCTATTTCCTCAATACAGGCAATAAATAATCCCTGTCTTTTCTGTATAGCTTCAACAAAATTGCTAGCTTCTAAAAGCTCATTATGGGTTCCTGTATCTAACCAAGCCATCCCTCTCCCGAATAATTCTACTTTCAGCTGTTTCCTTTTTAAATATTCTCTATTCACATCAGTTATCTCAAGTTCTCCTCTCTCTGAGGGTTCAAGTTCCTTCGCTATTTCAACTACTTGGTTGTCATAAAAATATAGTCCTGGTATCGCATACTTCGATTTTGGGATTTTAGGTTTTTCTTCTATTGAAATTACATTATTTTCGTTGTCAAATTCAACAACCCCAAAAGGTCTTGGATCTTTTACATGGTAACCAAATATTATGGCACCCTTTTTTAGAGATGAAGCTCGTTGAAGAATTTCTGTAAATCTTTGCCCGTAAAATAAATTGTCACCTAAAATTAGGGCTACTTCCTCATTATTAATAAATTCTTCACCGATTAGAAAGGCATCTGCGAGTCCTCTGGGTGTTTTTTGGACTGCATAAGAAAATGATAATCCAATCTTACTCCCATCACCAAATAATTCTTTATATAACGGTAAATCTCTTATAGTAGAAATTATAAGTATCTCTTTAATTCTTGAGAGCATTAAAACTGATAATGGATAATATATTAAGGGTTTATCATATATCGGGAGTAATTGTTTTGACATCGCTTTTGTAATCGGATATAACCTTGTCCCTGAACCACCTGCAAGAATTATCCCTTTCATTTAGAAACACCATTAGAACAATGAAGATTTTAGGATACTATTAAAGAATTTTGTGGAAAAGAACGTTTGCAATCTGCGATCCACCGTGTTTGATAAAGAGTTATCAGATAAAAATATTATCAGAGGCAAAATGTATTTCAATTGATTTAAAGGGTTTAAATCTATTGGAAATTTCATGTTCATGTATCAATCATATTATTTCAAAAATCTGAGAATTAAACGTTAATAAATTCGCTAAGTCAGTTAAATATTGGCTCACAAACTTTGTCTACTAGTATTTCAGCTTAGAAAGAAGAGAGAGCTAAGAAGTAAAAACCCAGTATTATATCCTCTATGAATGAAAATTAAATATTTATCTCAAAAGACTTTACAGATAGTTTTTTTGGTTCTTGGTGTGTCCTTCAATTGTTGAAATCAAGATGAATTAAAATTAGAATTGGGTTGTATAATATGAAAATAGAAAAGAAGCGAATTTTGGTAACTGGCGCTGGTGGTTTTATTGGGAGTCATTTAGTAGAAGCTCTCTTAGCAAAATCATGTTACATTCGTGCCTTCATAAAATACAATTCCTTAGGAAATGTCGGGAACCTAAAATGGTTAAACAGAAATTTCAGAAATCTAGAAATAACCTATGGTGATATTAGAGATTATGGCTCTGTTTACAATGCTATGAGAGGTTGTGATATAATTTTTCATTTAGCCTCTTTAGTTTCAATACCATATTCTTATGTCAATCCTGTTGGATATTTTGATACTAACGTAATTGGTGCATTGAATGTTCTTGAAGCTTCGAGAAAACTAAAAATTGAACGAATCTTACACACATCCACAAGTGAAGTTTATGGTACAGCACAATATGTCCCAATAGATGAAAATCACCCAACTATAACCCAATCCCCTTATTCAGCAAGCAAGTTATCAGCAGATAATGTTGTAATAAGTTATTTTCTTTCCTTTGATGTACCAGTAGTTATTGTACGGCCATTCAATACCTTTGGT
>JAEOTI010000239.1 GCA_016839955.1 Candidatus Hodarchaeota archaeon
CCATTCATCTGAAGGGAACTGACTTTGGATTTTTTGGATTTCGTCAAAAGATAAACTAACACCGGTAAATCGTAACAAAGTTCTACATTTTTTAGAAATTCTCTCTTCTATTTTAGATAATTCAAGACTATTCTTCCTCAAATCCGTTTCTAAAACCTGCATTGGGAAACTTGGAATTTTTCGAAATTTGATATAAGAAGAATCTGTATGGATATCGAGCAAAATCATACCTTTTGGTTCGATAACTTCAATAAAACTAGTTCGTTCTAAGGAACCAGTATAAAGAACATTTCCTTCATTAAGAGTTTGAGCTTGATGTATATGACCTGAAATTATAAATTTTATATTCTTAGGTAAGGAACTAGTACGAATTACCTCCCTTCCAAAAGAAAACTTGTATTGATGAGGTCCGAATGTTGCGCCCTGAAATACCTGGTGGCACAAAATAATAAAGGGAGTCCTAGAATGGCGATTTGCCAGTTTAAATATGTAATTCAAACTCCTTTGTGGGTCTACACCTTCATAGGGGAAACTTATCACGGAAATATCTCCAATACTTAGTTTTTTAATCTGTGACAAGAAAAACGCTTTATTTTTGTGTAAAGTAGTGAGAAGAGTGGGTGGTAACCTAGATCTGTCATGGTTACCAGCAATTGCAAGAAAACCAATATCATCTTCTAATAAGCTTTGAACGAGTTGATAGGCTTCAGCAATAGTTTTTTTTCTGGGATTAGGTTGATCAAAAAAATCACCCGCATGCAACAACCAATCAATTTTTTCTTCTCGGGCAATATCTAAAATTTTCTTGAATGCTTGGAACATCTCATTATAGATAATCTGTTTTCCTTCTACTGTTCGTCCTGATTGATACCCAAGATGTGTATCTGAAATCGCTAAAATGCGCAAAATAATCCCAACAAGAAGAAATTGAAAGAAAATAATTTACTAAATTAGAAACATAATCGACAGAGAGGTGGTTGAAAAAAAAGAATTACTTCTATGAACTGAATCCACTCTTTTCAGAGCGTAACTAATCGGTCCTTAGGTCTGTACCTTAGGATCTCTTCTCGTTGAACGGTAATAAGCTGAGGAGAAATAAATGAAGATAAATGGGTTTTACGATAATCGTGAGAAGAAATAATTCCGATATAACGGAAATTATCAATTCCAATACCTGACATTGCAGCAGAGACACCATCGAGTTGTGCTAGAAAATCAGGCCAATCCGCTACAAGAATCTCTAATCCAGAGAAATTCTCAGACCATGTTGCTTGGTTTCGCCCAATAACAATCGTGACATCGATCCCCTTCGATTTTAACTCCTTCAGAATAGCCGCTATTGCATCTATAATAAAAACTGGAATTTTGGTGATAAGAACTTCTTCTTTTGCTTCTTTTAGAATTTTTTTCAAGTAAGGGATGATCTTAGCTTGATCAGTGATAACACTGAATGCTGCACGGAGTAAACACATTCCTTCGTCGACTTGAGCATAAAAACGATCAGTTAAATCTTTTATTGTATCTTCTGTTTTGTCTTCTAGTCTTTCCACAATAGACTCTCTCAAAGCAGTAAGCGTAACGCTAGGATCCTTTGCTCTAAAAATCTGGGGCCTACCATCATCTCCATCAATCAAATCAAGTTCTGAAAGTCGTCGAAGAGCGGCATATAATTTTGAAGCGGACATACTAACGTAATTTTCACTTAAATCTTTCGCTGAGAGTCCTGTTGAATCTAAAAGAATCAAATAAACCTTTGTTTCGAACGGGTCTAATCCCAGTGGCTCCAGTATCCGCTCATCCATGACAAATCCTCAATTTTATCTGCGAAAGTATCCTAACCTTTTTCACATTTCCATGGAATTTGTAAGAAAAAGATTCTTGTTTTACTGGATATCTCTTGATTTAGGTGAAATACATGACTACATGTCGTGAATGCGTCCATTGGAAACCAATACCTGATAATACGGAATTTGGAGATTGTTTTGGTCATCAAGTACCGGCTAATGCTCCTGTTGATGCCTGCCCTGCAAAAGCATTTCAACCACGTCAGTAGGGCAAGTCTTCTCTCTCTTTTTTTTCATATATGACTCATAAATATAATTCTAGGTTGTTATTAGCCTAGCCAACCTATCATCGACTGAGCTATCATATTTCTTCAAAACCCACTAAATAGACATCAGCATCATTAAGAAATCTCTTAAAATGTATATGATTCGTCAATTTCAATACTTTTAGTTGAGATATTAATGAAAAAAGTACAACAAATAATGTGTTTCGCAACATTAATGATATTTATTTGTACATTTACAGGAACCATATTTGTTAAAGCTGAAAAAACTACACAAAAACAGAGAAACTCAACAATTACCTCTATTAAACCTCCCAAAATCAAGTGGAATATTATTTCTGACACAAGCATGACCCTTTTTGGTCATGATCCATCAAATAATAATCTGTTAGCCCTTGGAGAGAATAATTCTCACTTTTTCCTCTTTAAAGAACCTTCCTTTATACCTTTATGGATTCAAAAAAAGCGTGTTGAAGGTTATATCCGCGAAATCGGTTTTGATTTTTTCCCATTTGGTCAAAAACAAATTGCTGTCTTAACAAGATATGTAAATCAATATCGTTTGTTAAACATAAGTAATGGTGAGCCTTTAACAGATTTTTTCACCGCTGATTATTCAGAACCATCCTATTGGTATTTTGAGAACCAAGCATATTACCCTTTCTCTATTTTTGTGGATGAAACGTCATCTGAGCCCAGAATCCTTGCTATCTATAATGGCACGGCTCGACTGATGAACAGTAATTTATCAATAATTTGGAATTGTAGTCTGAATGAAAATCAATCTTTTCCTCATTGCTTTATCTATTATCTGAACAGTTCTTCAGCAACACTGCAAGTACTGATATTTAATAGTGATACGGCTAGATTTTCTAATTTAAACATAACTGATGGGTCAACCATTTGGCAGACTGATCAAGTCTATCCTGAATATATATCAAATTCGATTGGGTTATCAGATTGTAATGGGGACGGAATAATTGATATTTTATGTAGATTTTATAATAACAACTCAGGAGATTGGAGTAAAGGGCTAAAGGTCCTCAATGGTTTGACTGGGGCTTCTCTGTGGCAATATCAAATAAATATGTCCTACCTTCTGTTCTCTCATTGCTGGTGTGACTTAGATGGAGATGGAAACAAAGAAATCATTTTCAGTGAATAGATCCATAAAGGAGAGACAAGTGACCTTCTTATCACTGCTGTCTCCATTCCAACAAATATAACATATTGGCAAGTAAAATCATCATCAGTCACCGGAGCCAATGAGACAACATATTGGCAAAAGCGTTATGATTTTAGATTTTCTTGTGGAGAATATCGTCCAGATTTTCCAGGTTTAGAAATGTTGTTTGTGAAGGTAAATCATACATATACACACAATTTTGAAAATAATAAGAACTCTAATACCTATGAGGTGCAAATTCAATTATTGGACGTAAGCTTATTTGGTGCTCCTTTTTGGGAAATGCACTCAGATACGATGGAATCCTACTATTTAGAGTTCTTTCCTGATCTCAACGGAGATAGTCGTCCTGATTTTATATATAGTGGCGACGATTCTGGTAAATTAGTAAGAGATGGTGGAACTGGAAAAGCATATTCAAAGATTCCCACAAATTGTGAATATCTTCGAAAAATCCTGTACACAGAGCCAAAAAAACCTCCTATCCTTGTATATCTGACCAGTAATTATGATAATTCATATCAATTCCTTTCCTTCGGAGGATTAGAAGTTCCTGCTGGTGGAGTTGAAGATTCGAACCCATTAGGGACAGAATATGGTTTCGGTTGGCAATTAGCCATCTTTGCTTTTATTAGTGGGATGCTCGTCCGAATGCAGCGAGTAAAAATAAAATAACAATTATTTACTGGAGAACATTAAAATTAAAGTATAGAAAAAAGGAAATAGTCCATTTGTTTAATTTTAATTAATTTAAGTAAGAAATAATTTGGTTATTTTTGGCTTATTTCTTCAGGTAAGAATTGTAGAAGATCCTGTTGCGAAAAAATGACAGAAAATGATTTCCCTGCATATACTAACATCTGTACAAAAGGTACACAAGTTAATGGATGCTTAGCATAGTATAAAATTCTCTTTCTCCCGCTAATTTTTCCGGCAATCAATTTTCCCAACAAGCGTCTTTGTGAACCATTAACATCTTTTGCAGATAAGTCATAATTCTCAAAAACCTCATCTTCCCAAATTAAACCGTATTTATACGACAGAATCCCTGCTTTCGCAAAAGAACCCAATTGATCGCGGATTTTCCAAAAAGTGCTAAGACGATACTGTCCAGGAGTGTCCATATAGAGTTCACGAGGAGTTCCCTTTTCTATAGGAACTTTACTTTGACAGCAATGAGTAAGCCAGACGATCATTTTCTTTTTGCCCATTAGAAATTCTTTAAGAAACTTTAAGCTCCTCAATTATATCTAAATTTTGTTTGATTTGGTCTTTAGAAATAGCGCCAACAGTAATGGCTGAAATTTCTCCCTTGTTAACAATAAAAGAATAAGCATCTCGAGGAGGGATAGTCCCTGCTGCAAGAACTTTCATAGCCATGACAGGTTGTTTGAGTTCAGATAACTTGTCTTGAATAAGATTTATAGGTCCATCCATCCCCCATCCTGTTTTGTTTATTGGTAAAAGAAATGCAAATGGCTCAGGAAACTCCTTTTGAGGGAGCCAATTCAGTAATGCTAATGGATCATGAGATGCAAATCCCGGTAATGCTCCAAAGTTACGAATTTCATTGAATAACGGTATTAAAAATCCTGGATTAGCTTTTGTAACTGCTAAGTCTACTAAAGAACCATGAATAAAAATAACTACTGGATCAATTGTTTTTACTCTCTCTAACGAATCTCTGGGATCTTCTGCGGTGAGAAAGGCGGTTATAATTACGTCATTGTCCTTTTGTGTTTTTTTAGCTGCTTTTATTATCGAATCATAAGCTATAACATGAATTCCACCTGATTCGGTGGTCTTACAACAAAATGAAAATAAATCAGCCATAAGATCCACGTTATTAAAGAATCTATGATACCAGATCGAGCCTTGAGCACCAAACTGCCCAGCACCGATAAAAGGAGATGTACCTAAAGAAAAATAGGGGATTTTAATGGTACCAAAGTTTACCAACATGAGATTTTTCTCCTAAATATGAAAACCTTGTTTTCTCTCAAGTAACTGGACATTCGGATGTAATTTTTGAAATTCTTCTGGTTTTTTAGTATGCATTGGAACTAGAATTTGAGGATTAATTCGGTTTATTATATTTTCAAGCTCATTAACGTTTGCATGCCCACCAGCATGGATTTGTGTGCAAGGAAGGTTAAACCGATCTAACCAAGCTTTTTCAACTTGTTGGTCAAGGATCATTTCATCATTAAATGCTTCAGTAACAGAGCGGATATAATGGCTGCCTTCCATTGGAGATAAATTACATAACTCTGTTAAATCAAAGAAGCTACAAAACAATATGTATTCATTTTGAGCGCACGTAATATCCTTATCGGTAACGATATGACACTTACAATTCTCTAAAAAGATTTTTTCCCACATAGAAAAGCCTTTCATTTGAATAGTTTTAGATAACGAACTGTCTCCATAATATCCCCAACCTTTGCGTTTTAAATAGATAGCAATGTTCGGATCATTAAGGTGGGGAAGAGAGATTTGATCTTGTTCCAATTGTTTCAATAAAACTGCCTGTTTCAAGTTAATGGCTAAAACACGATCGTTTGATTTAGCTACTTCCCAAAATGTTCTTAAACGATCAAAATCTCTGAGAGGAAAATTAGCCAAAACTAATCCCCGAGTATTGCTTACAACAGTATCCACCGTTAGTTTGACGTTTTGTTCGGAAAAGCTTTCAGTTTCTTCAACACGAGTGCCTTCACAAAGAAGGATATCCACTTCTTCAGCTTCTGCAGCTTGAATGAAGTCCTCTGTCATATCTCCACGAGGGCCGTGACACCGTAAATCCCCAGTGTAGACGATTCTTTTATCTCCACCTTCAATAATAAATGCGTATGCTCCCGGAATTGAATGATCCACATGAATTGGCTCGATACGAAACGAACCCACATGAAAAATGTCGCCAGTTCTAAAAGTCTTGATTTTACGGGGTAGAGGTAAAGGTTTATCCTCCGTTAGTCCTTTTCCACGTTTTTTTTCACGAATTGCAAAATCTTCTACATATGATACGAATCCTTCTTTCACTTTAGCAGAAGTTCCTTCAAGTGCTGTCATGATACTTTTTGCCGTCTCTCCACACCAAATCGGTAAATCAGGGTGTAATAAGGGAATATGTCCAATGTGATCCCAATGGGCATGACTAAAAATTGCTGCATCAAATGCTAACGAAATAGGTGTTTTTCCTATTCTCTTAATATAATCAGGTCTGTAAAGCCCTTCAAAAATTGGAATCAAATCGAGAAGGAATAAATCTTGAAGTAAATTATACCTTCTAGGTTGGAGATAATCCGTGAAATACTGTCCATTTCTTTCAAAGTTTAATCCAAAATCGACCCAAAGGCGCGTTTCATCTGATTCTAAGAGAAATTGGTTTCCACCAATTTCGCTTAACCCTCCAAACCCCGTTAAAGTAACCAATCAAACAACTTCTAATATACCTGTTAAAACAGTAAAATCTATTGTGTGAATAATGATTGACAACATCTATTTTCAAGGTACTTTTGTTACTAATCCTAAAAAATGTGAATCAAATGATGCTACTAATGATAGGTTATAATAAATGAGTCAAATGATTCATCAGTTTTTTCTGAATAATGATAGGAGTAAGGTCTCGCCACTTTTGACATCAATGTCTTTATTTCTGGATCAGTAATTGGGGTTCCTTGTAGAAATGAGAGAAAATCTTCTATTCTTTCCTCTCCAAAGTAAACTAGTGCCCTTAACAGACGGAATTGGTCTATTCTTATATCATATGTGAGCTGTAACTTAGCTTGTAGTTTTTCTAATCGTTCTTTTCCTTCCTCATCAATTTTTACTGTGAGAGACATTTAAGTTACCTGGTATCTTAAGCTACTGAATATCCTATAGACTTTTCGATAATTATTATCATAATAGAATGATTGTGAATTATTCTATTATCCTAATGAAAGTTATTTTCTATTCTTGTATTGAGTTACATTACGCTGGAGCGATTAATTTTTTTTTAAATCCAGATAAAGTACCAATCTAACACCTTCTTTAACCATTAACAGTAACAATCCTCAATTAACGTCTAACTATTTTCTTTCTTGATTAAAATAACATATTTCAGGTTTCATGTTGTAATGTAGTATCGCGTTATGGTTTATTTTCCTAACGACATGTAAAAGCACATAGGTGATTGTTTTTCACAATAACAATTTTTCAGTAGTAATCATTGTTATTCAATCTTAATAGGAGGTCTATTCTTGGAACCCCGCATTATTAGAATAAATATGACTGATCTAAGTATTAAAGAAGAATCATATCCAGATAAGTATAAAACATTTGGTGGGAGGGCTTTAACATCTAATATAATTTTTAATGAAGTCGATCCTATTTGTCATCCATTAGGACCTAATAATAAAATTGTGTGTGCACCAGGAATTGTAACTGGCACAAATGCACCATCTAGCGGTCGTCTATCAATAGGTGGAAAAAGTCCACTCACTGGTGGAATTAAAGAAGCCAATGCTGGAGGTATTACAGCTCAGAAGTTAGCTAAACTTGGAATTAAAGCAATTATTATTGAAGGAAAAAATAAGGATCCAGGTGATAAATGGTGGAATCTACACATCACAAAAGAAAAAATCGAACTTGTTGACGGAGCATGGGCCTATCAAATGGGACTTTATGATTTAATTCAAAAAATTTGGGAGAAATATCCTAACAAACCAGGTATTATTGGTTGTGGCCCAACTGGTCAAAGATTGTTAAAAGCAAGTGGAGTGTTTGGAAACAATATCGAAAATTCTGATCCCGGGAGATATGCTGGACGTGGTGGGCTCGGAGCTGTTTTTGGTAGCAAACGATTAATCGCTATTATCACTGATGACACTGATGGAGAACAACCAGCACCTATTGAAACTGAAAAATTTGAAAAAGGACGTGTTGCATTAAGAGATGCCTTATTAGGCCATGCAGTCACTGGAAAAGATGGTGGTCTTCAAAACTATGGTACTAACATTTTACAGAATATTATAAATGAAGCTGGTGGGCTTCCAGTTCGTAATTGGACTAAAGGACAGTGGGATGGTGCTGCAAAGATTTCCGGTGAAGCTGTTCAAGAATTAGTAAAAAAAACCAAAGAAAAATTCGGTGATAAAGCAGAGGCTGAATATGCTCATGCTTGTCATCCAGGGTGTATTATGAGATGTTCGAACGTGGTTCCTGATGCAGAAACCGGAAAAGCCATTGTTTCTCCATTAGAATATGAATCTGCATGGGCTCTTGGATCTAACACTGAAATTGACAATTTAAAAGATGTTGCAACTCTCAATCGAATATGTAATGACATTGGACTTGACACAATCGAAGCAGGTAACATTTTATCCGTAGCTATGGAAGATGGAATTATTCCCTTTGGAGATGGTTCAAAAGCTATTGAACTGTTAAAAGAATGTGCTAAAGGAACACCCATGGGTAACGTTCTCGGTTCTGGAGCCTTAACAGTAGGGGATACTTATGGTGTTACTCGTGTCGCACATGTTAAAGGCCAGTCACTTCCAGCTTATGACCCCCGCGCCATCAGAGGAATTGGAGTTACTTATGCCACTGGTCCTATGGGTGGAGATCACACCCAGGGCTATACCATTGCAGCAGAAATTCTTGGGATCAAGGGTGAAGTCACAGATCCACGAGCTCTTGAGAAATCAGAACTATCTAAAGCCTTTCAGGCGACTACCGCCTTTATTGATTCCACTGGATACTGCTTATTCATAGCTTTTGCAATTCTGGATGTAGATGATGGTTTCAAAGGATTCCTTGACTCTGTGAGTGCTATGGTAGGTCAAGAAATAGATGCAGTCGCATATGGTAATGCCGTACTTGCGAAAGAACTCGAATTTAACCGTAAAGCTGGTTTTACCAAGGCACATGATCGTTTACCCGAATTTTTCAAATTAGAAGCTCTACCTCCCCATAATGTAACTTTTGACGTTACAGAAGAAGAATTAGACAAAGTCCATCAATAATCTTGGAAGACTCTACTCTTCTTCCCCTTTTTTCTAACAAAATAATTGCTAATACTGTAAACTATTTTATACAATTATTCTGCTTTTTCTGTAGAATAGGTTTTCTTCCTTTTAATCCTATAACAAAGATTATGGATACTCTGAAATTGCTAGAAATCCGTCTTTTTGGAAAATTCAGACAGTTTGCTGATAATTCCAGTCCTAGTGGTAATTCTATTTTACGTTTAGAAGAAAAATCTGAAGAAACATTATCTGAATTAATACAAAGGATTGGAATTCAACCTGAAGAGTTAGGGGAATTATTCATCAATAGTCAAGTCTCCAATAAAGATGCAATAATCCCTCCAAATGCCAGAATTGGGATTTTTCCTCTCGGAATGCACTTACTTTGTGGTGGTCAACATTTGAAAGGCCATGGTTATATAACAAAGAGACCCACGAATTCTCAAAAATATTGGTAAGGTAGAAGTTGAGAGAACAATGCAAATAAAGGTAAAATTATTTGCTACTCTTCGAAAATTTGGACCAGTGGGTTTAGAAATTGGTGAAAGTTTCTTAGTACAGGGGAAACTAGGCTGGACAATAAATAATCTGATCCAATCTCTAAAAATACCTTCAGAGTTAGCCAAAATTATAATGGTTGATGGTATTCACAGAAAACATGATTATCCTATACCCGAAACTGGAGCTTTAATAGCAATTTTTCCTCCAATTGGGGGAGGATATACTTCCAATTACCCGGGTGCTTGAGTAGGAGTTTTATCTGTATCTAGGTCTGAGTCAAATTCGATAGGATGAGGTTGCGGTATTTCGGAGTACATCATCTTTATAGCAATGTACGAAAGAATTGAACCAACCAACGCTAATAATGCTAAGAAACAAAGTGTTACTGGAACTCCATGATTTGTAATGAGAATCCCTCCAATAATGACAGATGGGATACTAAATAAACGCATTAGAGTTGGTACTAGTGAATAAACACTGTTTCTGTTTTCATCGGGAACATTATCAAGAAAAACGCGTTGTTGAAGAATTCCAGAGATGTTCATCCAGATAAGGCTTATAGAAAAGATACCTATAGTTCCTGCGATTGCTAGTGGTTCGAATTGTTTGTTTTCAACTGGAAAAACTAAAGTCAAGATGATGAATAAGGGGAAGAAGATGAGAGTAAAAATGAATTGCAGTTTTGGTATCCATTTAGTTTCGAGTTTTGCACCAAAATTAGC
The DNA here is from genome assembly GCA_016839955.1 of Candidatus Hodarchaeota archaeon. Next base: position 10,489 of record JAEOTI010000239.1, read on the forward strand.
TGCATAGAAAATTGCAGGTAATCCAATGATCCAAGCTATAAATCGAAAGGCCCCAGCTCCACCATCAGATCCAGTATAACCAAAATATAAAGGAAAGAGGATCATAGCGCCCCACACAGACCATAACATATCAAAGAAACAAAGAGCTAAGATGAAAACAAGTAAGGCCTTATTTCGAGTAACAACCTTAATTCCTCCGCCTAATAATTTCACATAATTCCGAACCGATCGTTGTGGGCGTTCTAATTCAGGAAAATCATTAATGAAGAAGAGAAGGAAAAATCCAATCACTATCATAGTAACTGCTTGAAAAGCGAAGACTACTTGACGGAAATACACTGTTGCGAGGAAGCCTCCAATTAAGAAGGCAATTGCACCAGTTACACTAGTAATTAGGTTCCAACGGCCAAAAAAGAACCGGTAGGTCACTCGATCTGGGTCCGCTTCATCTACTGCGATTTTATAGTTATTGTCAAACCATGATATTAATGCTCCTGATTCCTGAGAGGCAGCTATGGCCTGAAGACAATAAACTATGAAAAAAGTTTCAAAAGAACTATCTAAAGCCAATAATGCAAGTGAGAGACCAAATGTAAGGAAAGCAGTAAATAATATCCACTTCTGACCAATCCAATCACCAATGGCTCCAGAGGGATAATCCAATGTTGATTGGAGTAAAAACGACACTGCTAGTAAGAGACCTAGTTTTTCATATCCTACAGCATCAATAACAAAAAGGACATAAAAAGTGTCGGATAGGCTCCAAACGAACTGCATGAATATTACAGCTATCACTATTTTCTGAACTAGTGATTGAGCTCGATTAGGTAGTTGGTCAGTCCGTAAAAGAACCATTAAAGGTCTAAAGAGGATGATGATAAATCGCCTCCTTTATGGGCTACAGAACTACACAAAGTTATAACCATTTAGGTTTGTGAGTTTTCATTTTTTATAATTTTAATCGAAAATTCTGACATTAACACTCAATTACACTTGCTGAAAAATAATAATAAAGGCTCTCAATACTCTGTTTGACTATTAAAACGAAACTGCATTTTTAGTATTATATTTAAATGAAGAATCAACCTTTTAGATAAACAGGGTGGCACGGGGTGAAAAATAAACAATTATTTTTACTAATTATTATGCTTTTGATTATATTCTTTACTCCATTCTGTTCTTTAAACTCTAATTCAACCTTAGAGGACATTTTTATTGCTAAAACAGGTTTTTTTGAAAAATTTTCAATTGGCTTTGCATTATCTCAGTCATTTATTCCATTAGATTACAACATCGCTATTAATAGTGATTTTCATTTTAGTTTTCTAGCTCAAGTTTATGATTGGCCTGGAAATGGTACTGAATCCAATCCATACCTGATAGAAAATATTACTCTATATATTGGGGTTACTTGGACATCAGTATTCTTTATCATCCGTAATTGTACTGTTCGTGGAATTGTTTGGATGGATATGCAAAATGGCAGATTAGAAAACTGTACATGTTCTTATTTTCAGCCTTATGAAATTATAAATTGTACAAATTGCATTATTACAAATAATAAGTTCTTTAGTTCTAATAATCTTGATGCGATTATCTTAACTAAATCAGATCATATAGAAATTACAAATAATAGTATTTCTCAATCTAGAGTTGGATTACGAGTAGAAGAAAGTTCCTACTCATTATTTTCTCATAACACCATTCAAAGTGATCATGGTCAAGGAATCTATTTATCTAACAGTACATTTGTTACTTTTTCTAACAATTCATTATTTGGTGGAGGGCTATACCTTGAATATGTCTTGAGTACTGGTTGTCATTTGATATGGGAGAACAATACAGTTGATGATCATCCATTGGTCTTTTTAGAAAACATAAATAGTTCTTCTATCCAATCACCTGGTCAAATAATACTGTCAAATTGTTCTAATATAGAAGTGATAAATGGTCTATTCAGTTATTCTCCAGCGTATTTTTACAATTGTGCTGAACTAAAAATCCAAAATTGTACTTCTTCTGGATATTTTGGCATTTCAGCTTATAATAGTGATGATATATCAATTAATAACTCTACTTTTATAAATAACCATAATGCGGGTGTTTATATAAATAATTGTTCTCAAATTTCTCTTTCTACGTGTAATTATATAACTAATGGTGGTTATCAGTCTTCTTCGGGCAATACCGGTGGTATCGTTGCATATACAAGTACTAAACTAAATATCGTTGATAGTTTCTTTAGAGAGAATGTAGTTGGAGTTAGTCTAGTCAATACAACTGATTCAATAATTAATAATTGTACAATTACATCTGAACGTTATGGAATTAAGTTTCAAAGCCATTCTTCAAATAATATTGTAAATGGCTGCAAATTTGCAAATGATTTTTATAGTATAGAGTTTGTCACAACAAACAACGAGAATGAAGTAACAAACAATGATTTTGTCGGGAAAAATTATTATTACAGATTTCATTCTCAAATTTGGGATGATGGTCTTAATAATTCAGTAAATAATAATTTTTGGATAGAGTGGATCGAACCAGATGATAATCAAGATGGAATTGTTGATATTCCATATCCAATCAATGGAAGTGCAAATAACTTTGATGCCAATCCCTCGATACAATGTTTTTCTGATATGGCTCCCTTATTTATTAGAAGTCCTGATTTTACCTATTATCAATTTGGTACAACTAACCATTCTTTAGAATGGCTAGTAATTGGTTCACATATTACAAATTATTCTATATATCGTGGTAGTACTCTCGTTAAGACAGGCGAGTGTGAATCTAGTTATCCAATCCGAATAAACGTAACAGACCTTCCAGAGGGAGAATATACTTATTCTATTATTGTAAAAGACTCAAAAAACAGAACAGTTTCGGATTCACTTATTCTTAATGTTGTAAATTATCAGTGGGGATTTTCAGTTGGAGCCGATTTAGTGTGGAAATATACACGACTTTACGAAGATATCGATCATTATATTTACCTCCTTGTCCCTACGGAGAATGGGACTAAAAGAACGGAAGTAATTTATCGAGAAGGTGACCATTTTC
>JAEOTI010000240.1 GCA_016839955.1 Candidatus Hodarchaeota archaeon
TATAAGTATCGAGGCATCCTTCACTCTCCAAATACTTTTCACACTGGTCTTTTTGGATGCAAATATCACATATATCCTCAAAGAATTTGTGTTCTACCATTTAATCACCTCTTAGTTGTCATTTTTCCAAAAAACTACTATTATAATTCTCTTAAGTCAATTTCAATTGACTTGTCTTAACTTTCAGGAACCTCTCTCCGTGGGAAGTTAAGAATCAATTATAGCTGTGTTTTATTGGTACACTATAAATCTCTTTATGAATAATCAAACCCAGAAAGGATTATGGGAGAGAAGAATGGGTTGATTAAATCAGGAGAATTGATATTGAAATAGTCCTAAAAATTTTCAACAATTTTTTCGTGACAAAATGTATTTTTTTATTTCTATTGGCTTTAAATAATAAGCTTGATAGTTATCTAAGTGTGTGTTATATTAGTTTTTCCCTGAAAGAAGCCTAATTTGAGACCATCACGAAGACAACACATATTGATATCAACTTTTACAACATAGTCCTGATGAGGTGAATTTTATTGAGTTGTGAGAAGGTGTTTGTTGTGAAAAAAGGAATATTGAGGGGATTTCCTTGAGAGATTCACACAAGATCTTCATATCTGATGAGACATGGAGGTGGATAAGAGGATTTTTACCTGTTGCCCGTAAAGTAATGGCGGCTCCAGATTTTTCTGAGACGGATTTAGTTAAACTTGCTATTTGGCAGGGTTTAGACACGATGCTCACCGATGTGGTTTCCGAAGACTCGAGTATCTTGTTAGAGAGTTTCAAACGTATGAATCTAGAAAATCCAAAAGATGTTGGAGCCGTCATCGTTCAGAAAATGGAGGAAGGAAAAATCAAGGTACTTGCAGATAAGTGGAAGAGGGTAGGGTGGGTAGAATTTATCAGGAAATAACAACGAAGAAGTGAAAAGAGCCATGTGGATTAATTTCAAAGAGAAAAAAATTGCTAATTTGATGAAATGCTTAAGATCTCAATTTTTGATATCTAACAACTTTGTTAGTCCTTGTTAATTAATTTTTTCAATCGATCAAATAAAATAGAAGTCTTTCCAATTGACTTAAGGAATTTTGATTGGGAACCAATAAATACACGTATCACTTCTTTACGATAATCTTCATGTTCTTGAATAAATCCCTGAAATTGTGTGATTTCTTTTGGAGTTTTCCACGGAATAACTTCAAATCGTTCATTTTCCTTCGAATATTGTACATTTTCTGAACATCTCCATAGAAATTTCTCTCCGTCAATTACTTTAGATTCTTCAATTGAATCAAGGAGTTTGGAAAAATAGTCTTCTATTATTATACGAGGTTTCCTCTCATTAGGCCAAATAATCGAATGTAATAACAGACACTTATAAAGGTGAGACAGAAAATCAAAAAGATTCTTTTTGGGCTTTTCTTCTCTATCTATTTTTTCTAGATGTTCTATTGCTATTTCAATCCAATAACACTCCAATAATTCAGCTATAATATCTGGATACTTTTTATCCCAGAGATTTGTGAAATCTTGGACAAGATATTCAAATCTTCGTACGATATTACGTAATTCTGGAAGAATGTCTTCTATACGAGCAGGTAGTGGGATAATTCTTCTGTGGAGGTGATTTTTTGTCCCGTTTGGCTTTGTGGATATTTTTTTCATAATATCTATTGCGCTTGGGGAAATTATCATTAAAAATAAACCATCATCCTCCCGTGCAGCATCTTCTATCATTTGAACGATATATTTATCTCGGAAGCTATAACCAATTGATATCCATAAATGTTTAAAGCGGTTATTTGGATCCCTTTCAAGGTTTTCGAACAGTTTTTGGTTAAAGTGATCCCTCATCCTACGGATTGGGTAAAGCCAGTCGGGATAACCTTTTTCATGGGGATATACAATCAAAGGAGTTAATTTTTCACCAGTTATATGTTTAAAGCCAGGATCAGACGAATCATCATTTAAAGAAGGATCCAACACAGGAATTTTTATAAATTGATCTTTCCCTGTCTTATACCATGTGACAGAACCATGCATTTTATATAATAATGTTGCTACTCTTTCTTTTTGATGAAAGATTTTGTCATTGAAATTCTGTTCAAAACCATCAATAAGATCTAGTGATAGGTCAAGATAAAATCGTTCAATAACAGTATCATAATTAAATGAAAAAATAATCCCTCTTTCACGGGATTCAAAGACTTTAGGTAAACCTTTTAGGTAATCAAGTTTGGAAGAATCTGTAATAAAGCCAACTTTTCGAATGTACTTAAAAACTTGATTTAGTAATTCTTTTGCATATTTTTTATTTTCATCAGTCACAAATGAATTTTTTTCATTCAATATCCATGAAATAGGGTTCTCAGGGTTCGAAGCCCTAATAATGAATTCTAATACTGCAATAAACCATTCTATATCCTTATATTCAGGATATAATCCATCAAGTTCATTTAATAATGTCTTAGCACCATTTGATACTCTTATTGAAGTCTTAACATAGTTTTTAAATTCCTCAGCTAGTTCCAATGCTGTAGGAACCCCTGAATTAGCTGAAAACCCCGCCCCAATAAGTAAAATACGTTCCATTATTAATCATCCCATATTAAGTTTAGATCACCAGGTATTAATAATATTCAGACGACGTTTTGAAATATTATTACTAAATCCACTTTTGAAGTATTATTGCATTTTTGAATCCATATGTATTCAGAATTTATTCCATCCCTTACTTTCTCTAATGTACTTTATGTTTAATATGCCAGTTTCATCAAGCATTGGACATTTTATAAAGAGGGAACAATCAGAAAAATGCAATTTCTTGGAGAAAATTTGTAAAAAATCTACTAATACAATTTACTTAAATCAATTTCAATTGAGTTGTCTTAAGTTTGCCTTGTCTTAAGTTTATCATTCATTGCTAGAAGTTAGAGGCTACCCATCAACTCAATTTTCATTATATCCATGGTCTCTAGTTAGAAAGACTTCCTTCCAAAAGGATTCTCGCTGAATTATTTCCTCATTATCCGTTGTAGCACTCCTTATTTCAAGAATACTGAATTGAAAATTGTTCTCATAACCTTTTCTTTTTTCAATCTTTCTCCTCAGGGCTTTGTTGTACCCATGACTCTTAACATAGTCTGACCACCGTTGCCAAAAGGAATCCGTGCCATATGCTGAACCAATGTAGTGTTTGCCATTCGTTTTGTCAGTTATGATATAGACCCCTTTCACAGAGGATAACGCTGTCTTCCAAGACTCAACATCATTTTGAATAATGGCCGATAATTCCTGATAACTAAGATTCACGTTCTCATATCCATTGAAGGCTTGAATCGTCTTTTTTTCTCTAAGATACTCAAGAATGTTTAATTTAACGATGTATTTTTCGAGAAGTAAATAAGGTGCACGAATATGGGTCTTTTTGAAGTAAACTATCAATCTTCCGATAAATTCTTCCCCGATTCTTGACAATTTAGTATCATACCGAAATTTACATTCTCCTCCTTCAACGACAGAGAGACGTTCATAAATTCCTGCGAATAGCCATTCATCAGGTTTACAATAGATTAGTGAAAGGATATATTTTCTTTCAAAGTTTCTATTATTTTGACATTCTTGCCATTCCTTGAATCTGTTATTGTAAAATTCTATTAAGGGGGAATCTCGTTCCTTTCGCAGGTGGCCAAGAGCACAATGCATTTTAGTATTCTTTATTTGATCTGGTGTTAATTTAAGGAAATCAATAAGTTTCATGTCTATCCCTCATATTCTTAGTCATTGAAGACTTTTCATAAACTTTGGTTAAGCCAGTTATACTCCAAATTTCGTTAGCTCAGACTTTGAGAGAATATTAAGGCCCTTGGACCATCAAAATCACTCGTGTCTGTACTCTAAAAATGATGAACTTGTTTTTATGATAAAAAAGGTGATTGATATAAAAGAAATCGGCCACAAAAATGGCATTTCACAATACTTACAGTTGGAAAATATTCTTCTTCTATTTGGATTGATTCCTGAACAGTTTTCACCATGTGACTCATCTCTTATCTAACGATAGATTTCTAAGTTATTTATAGCTTCTTTTTTATCATTAACTCGTCAGGTCCCTAGGGATCAAAAGGTACTAAAAAGTTACCATGTGGTAACATAGCACCATGTGCGATGATCGGTCTGTGAACTTTTCTCTTGTTTTCTTAGAAGACTTTATAAAAGACATAATTTTTTATCCTCATAGAGGAAGTTCAACAGTTGAGCAAAAAACATCAGGCCCTCAAAGATTGGGAA
>JAEOTI010000019.1 GCA_016839955.1 Candidatus Hodarchaeota archaeon
AAGGATTTGATTTCCTCCCGATGTCGGACTTACCGTTCTTAAAATCCCTTGGATGTTTTGGAATTCTTTTGAGTTCCTTATCGGGGTAAGAAGATCGTATTTTATACCAGGGGACGCTGTTTTTGAATAGTTAAGCAGTTTCGACCCTGTGATTGTTATATGGAGTGGTATATCGTCAATTGAACCTAAAAATACAACAAGAGAAAGCTGGAAAGGAGTAATAAGGTCAGATATTGCTTGATAAATCTCTGGAATGCATTCTTGAATGGTAGATAAAATCTCAAGGATCTTGGTCTGTTGACAAGGAAATCGAAATAAGATCACACCTCTTGAACGTAGTTCTATTCTGTATTTTTCAGCATCCAGCACAATTTTATGATATAAGTCTGTAAATTCAATTCTATACTTTTGATTTTCCTGCATACTATCTACAAGAGCTATTATTGCGTTCTCACTCAAAGGTAAATATAGGCTGTAAATAATCTCTGCATTTTCAAGTCCTATTTCTGTGATTGGAATTTTTTCAATATTACTGGTCAAAATTCTGGTTCTCCAATATTTATACTTATTTTGCTCCAATATCTGTTATTCTTTAAGATTACAAGATTGATTCTTTTCAAAATTACCTTTGTTTTTTGAGAATTATTATGTTGAGATCAAACACTAAGCTTTTTGTTTAAGGATGTAATTCTTTCAAATAAACTGTTTTAAAGCCAATATTAACATAAGGTTAGTAGAAAATAAAACAAATTCTTTAAAAAGATTAAATTATTTATTTCAAAAAGTCAGAAATGCCAATTATCATTCAAACTAATGAATATTCATTAACTAAATCCCTAAATAAAAAATAACAGGAATTGCTTGTAATGAGGTGGATAATAACAACTGCAAATCTCGTAGCGGCAGCTTTGCTCTCTACAAGCATTTTTCTCTTTGTTCAAGATAAGGATGATTTAGCCATAAATTTTCTGTTTCTTGTTGGGTATGGATGGTTCACTACGCTCTATTTTCTTCGAGGATTTTGGTATGACCGTCATACCGCAACCTGGAATGAACTTTTTTTCATTTTTGGAGCACATATCATACCTATCATTTGTATAGCTTTCACAGAAGCTATTTCTTTTGGAGACCCACTCATGTCAGACGCTCCAGTAATTATACTAGATCAACCGATGAACATTAGTGTTCTAACTATTCTTTCATTACCTTTTCTGATAATGGCGACAGCTTTACAATTTCGTTGTTTTCTAAGTTATGAATTTGTACGTTATGGATCTCAAAGTACCTCAGGATTACCAGCTGAAATAACAGCATTTTTTCTCTTCCTAGTTTCTGGTTATGCATTAATATACGTGAGTTGGATAATGGGAGACCTTATAGGATATTTTTGGGGATTCTTTTTTTGGTTTGTAGGGTTTGGTTGGTTATTAACAAAAGCTTAGAGGAGTAAATATGACCCCAAAAAGGAAACTAATAAAGACGAAAATCCCTGGAAAAACAAAGATCCCTAAGACTGAACTTTTCGATTATCCAGAAAAACAATACACTCCTCAACAAGAAGAACTACCACTAAGAAAATCATCAGAAAAGAAAAAAACGCAGATTTTACAAACACCACTCGGTAAAAAGAGTAAAACGGATAAGTCAAAGATTAAACCTAATAGAAAACCTCCATTACAAGTAAAGCAAGAAACACAAATTCTACCAACAACACTCGGTAAAAAGAGTAAAACGGATAAGTCTAAGATTAAACCTAATAGAAAACCTCCATTACAAGTAAAGCAAGACAACTCTAAACCAGTAAAAACACCTACAAGAAGGGGTGCACAAAGAGATAAACGAACGAAGACCTCGGGTAAAAGGATGTTACCAAGCAAAGTAAATGAACCAAAAAGCCCAGAAAGATTGATTCCAGAGGATATAGTAATAGAAAAACGCGATTTAACACAAAAGTTTCCAGAAGAACCGAAGAAAATATCTAAATCAAAAATCCCAAAAGAAGAATAAGAAACAATTATATGATAATTTAAATTAATTTTAGTTCCTAGTTACTATCTAATACTGCTAAAAATCTGAAATTCTCTTCAAACATTATAATATATCCCCTAAACACTTCAGCTTGCATCTTGTTTTGACTAAAAAGAACTCAAAAGATCCATGGTGACAGTTCTAATGGATAGCGACGTAGAATGGTTAGATAAAGACCAAGATTTCTACATTGGCAAAACCTATAGTTCCTATTTTGCTGTTGCGCTTTATGGAGAAGATGGAATCATCAAAGCAACATGTCGGAACTTTCGATCGCTGCTAGAGGAAATGAGTAAAGGCAGTGGCGATGAAATTGATGAAGTTATCGAAACTTTCGAGGATGATCTTTTCTTCAGCCAATTAGGAGAGAAACTAAAACAGCAACGTCTTGAAACCCAAGAAAAATCCAAAAATGCTAATTTAAATAAGAAAATTCGAGACACTTTAGAGCGAAGGGATGAAGAACACCATGCAGATATTTTAGCAATTGTAGGAATGACTTCTGCACTATCTCAGTTTTCAAAAGAGAGTTTAGGGGGTGGAATGAGATCTTTTGAAACAGAAAATGGTTACAAAATCTTTGCTGAAGGAATCAAGCTTGATCCTGAAAATTATACTATGCTCTTCATTCCTACCCGTCAAGGAACTCATGCTTTTCTTGAATCTTTCATTGAAGCTGGAATGCACAATGGAATGAAAAAGGCTAGAGGGGATACGGTTCGAGAATATATAAATAGTATAGTCGGGGAGATAGATAAAATTTTTGAAAATGAGTTTGCTACTCTCTCATTAATTTCAGCACGATTGGAAAGGGAAAAGAAAATTCGACATGGAGGAAAACCAGCTTTATTGTACGCTCCATCAGGTGTACGGTTTGGATATAATTTATCAAGCGAAGGAGTAGCTTTTCAGAGTGAAATGGAAACCATCGCTAAAATGGGTAAAGCTCTCGGTTCTGAACAGGTTGAACTCCGATATGGTCGGAGAAAGTTGTTATTTGAAGATCTTGGGGATTGCATATTAGTTTCAATGGTTTGATTTGGGCAAATTTCCCAGAATTTTAGGCAAAGATGGTCGGATTAGTAAGTACAGTGATTTAATAGTTACATATTGCGATTATCACCGCCTGGTTGATGATTTGCCCACAATAGGGGGAGTTTTTGTTTAAATAAGAGGAAAAGTTGTTTTTTCCTTAACCATAGTGTGTTCGAAAAGATGCAACGTCAACTGTCTTTGTTTGTTTAAAAACTAGAAGAAAGATTGCTAGACCTAAAGCAGCTTCTGCTGCAGCAATTGCAATAACAAAAATTACTAATACTTGCCCAGATAAGATTCCCTCTATACCCGGATGATCTTTATAGACTGAAAATGCAACTAGATTAATGTTGGCAGCGTTTAGCATAATTTCTGTTGAAGCTAACATACGAATAGCATTTCTGCTTTTCATAAATCCGTAAAGACCAATGGAAAAGACTGCTAGAGATAACATGAGAACATAAGAGAGTGGAATCGTCATGTGATATTCCCCCCCTCAAGTTCTGTATCCCAAGGTTCTTTCTTAATAAGATAAATAGAACCAATTAGTGCAGCTAAAAGAACTACTCCAAGGATTAATATAACAACCCAATAATCATTGAATAGAGCAAGTGCTACAGTCCTTAAGGCTTCAGTGGGCGTAGGAGGGTTTTCGATTTCTGTTGGAAGTAGATTATCTGATGAAGGAAAACTGCCTCCTTCTGTAGTAGAAGCAATGGAATAAATTCCAAGAGAAAGAAATAGTAAAGCAAGTGGAAGTGCTTTTTTCCAAGAAACAAACTCATTCGGTGGAAAAATAGGGTCTTTTCCAGTGAGCATTATACCAAATAACATCAGAACCATAATCCCACCAGCATATACAATTAACTGTACCATACCCAAAAATTCAGCAGTTAGAAAAATGAATAATGCCCCTACGCCAATCATTAGATTGACAAGCCATACAATCGCATGCATTATCTTTTCAGCTTCTACTGTCAAGAGTGCACTTAAGAGACACCAGAAAGAAATTAGTAAAAATAAAGTAAGTTCTACACTATCTCCCATTTTCCTTTATCTCTCCTCTTAGTTTATCATCCTCATTACTCCGAGTCTGAAGATTTTTGGCTTTTACTTGTTGCCAGCGTTTCCAATTTTCATTTAGTCGATTGTATGAATAGAACTGGGCTTCTATCGTAGTTTCTGCGG
>JAEOTI010000241.1 GCA_016839955.1 Candidatus Hodarchaeota archaeon
TATTTCTCCTTCTGTTAAAAAGAACGCATATAACAGAATCGATGTGATCTGTTGTAAAATCATGGGAACTTGTGCCCAACCAGTAATAGTTGCCATTTTTTTGAAATTTCGATCAGGAGAAGAAATATCTGAAGCAAAAATCGAGACTAAGACCCACAATATTAAACTATATAATAACCATCTAACTAGGGCTTCTATAGGTGCAAAAATCGGAGTTGAGATTGCCAACATCTGTTCTAATTCTCTAATATTGAAAGTAGAGGTGCCTAGGTCAGCTGTCAATGAATCAAAAAATGCAGGAGATAAGGTTATCTTCACTTTAGTAAGCATAACTAACATCGCTACACTGGAAAGAAGGCCAACAATTAAATTCAGAAGGAGAGGCTGGTATATATTTGGCTTAGCAGCGATCAGAGGAAGATCAGTTTTCGGTGTAACTACTACTCCGCTAAAATTCGTAAAAAATGGCCGAGGTTGTATTCTTTCTCTTTTATATGCCGTAAATGGAACTCCTGGCCCTTGATGAGCAACAGAAAAGTCTTGATCCCTCATTGGGACATTATAATCAGCTATCTTCTGGGTTTGGGCATCCTTTGGTTTTACATTTCCAATAGAAAAACCACAATATGCACAAAATGGGGCATTTTCGATGAGAGTTTTACCACAATTACCACAGTACTTGACAACGTTATTACCATCAAAATCTGTCATACATACCAACTACTATCAATTTAATCTTTGTAAATGTATTAATAAACCATTTCTGATTTTCTAAAAAAAATATTTTGATTGGAATATCTTAGTTCGATATATCTCTCAATAATCTTATGGTACGAATTCACCTAGTATTGTTACAATCTAATTGTAAAGATAGAATCCTCCCTCGAAAATAGAATTAATAAGATCTGTCTTTAAGTACCACTATTGTAAAACCCGCTGATTCATCAGGAGTAATAATGATTTCAGATTGGGGCATCTCAACATATACACTCTGCAATTTTCCGTGATTCAAAGCATCAGAGACGCTACGTACTTTTTTTACAAGTGACGCAACGTGAGCAGAAACTCGTTCTGCATCCGATTGTGGTAAATTGCTTTGAAGTGGTAAACCATCCTCATCGCATACCAGAATCCCTTTCACACCACGTCTTGCTGCTAATCGTTTGATAGTGTTCTGCAACACTGAAGGAATAACATACTCTTCACCTGCCATTCTTATCACCTTGAATTAATCTTTAGAAGAAAGAGTCATCGTACTACTTTCACGTTTTACAAGTGCCACAATAATGATCTCAGAGTCATAATCAGGAATAATCTCAACATCTCCAACTTCCAGCTCAAGCCGAATGCTACGAGCTGTTTCTTGAGAAATTTCTTTTGAGATATATTTAACTTTTCCTACAAGAGAGGCAACGTGTGCTGCAACTCTTTCAGTATCCTCTTCAGGAAGACTTGATTGCAAAGGTAATCCGTCAGTATCAGTTAAAACTGCTCCATATACTCCCTTATGTTTTCCAACAGATTCTATTACTTTTTCAAGAGCTTGATGTGATAAATAACCTGCACCTTGAGACATTGTTCATCAATATCGAATCTACATATCGCCCCTTAAAACCTTTGCCTTTTGATTATTTTCCATGTAAAAACGCTTTTTTTAACTGAAAATTGAATAGTTTTTACTAAATATACTAATGTTAATCACTTTCATCTCAAAAAAAACTGATAAATGACGATACTGTTGATTTGTGATTTTAATAGCTATCCCTACTTTCAACAAATATTCTGCTAAATGCAATCAATTTCACTTCACTGAAAAAATGAGTAATGAACATTGATTCACGGTATTAGTTGAAATACAAGGAGAGTTTCCTCAGTTCCGGAAGCTTAACCTTTTTATGCAAGTTATCCCTACGCGATATTAGGCGAACGTATTTATGGGTTCTTCAAAAAAAGAGCCGAATCTGTCCAATGAGAAGCTTGATAAGATTTTGGCTGTTGTTAAATCATTAAGTGATAATATAGGTCTTCTTGATAGTAGAATCTCAGCTTTGGAGGGACGTTTACAACAATCTACAGAACCTCCAGGATCAAAAGTTACAAAAATTAACTCAAATCCTCAAGTAAACTTTGATGAGAAAGATATGATGCTCGAGCGTGCATATGAGGTTCTTGCCAAGGAAAATAGACCAATGACAACTCAAGAGGTCGCAGAAGAAATAGGAAGAAGTAGAAGTACAACAAGTCAATACTTGAACGAACTTCATAACAGGAACTTGTTAACTAAATCACAAGGAAAATCACGTGACAAATCTCGTAATATTGTATTTAGTTTAGATTCATCATAAACTGCTTGAGCAGTTTTTAGTAAAAAAAGGGAGATTAGGAAGTATACTGAAATATAAGATTTCCTAATTTTTCAAATGCAGCTTCAACACCTTCACCAGATTTAGCGCTTGTCTCAACGAATGGAATTCCTAGAGAATCAGCAAGCTTCTTACCTTCATCTGTTGATACCGTTTCAGCTCCTTCTTCGCGTAAGTCAATTTTATTTGCCAGGAGGACAACAGGAACGCTTTCTTCCCTTCCAGAGTGGCTACGCATATCATTGAGCCATTCTTCAACGTTTTCAAAGGTTTGGCGTCTAGTTACATCATATACAAGTACTCCCCCAAAGATCTTTGTATAATAAGCCCGTACTACATCTTTGAAAACTGGTTGCCCTGCTAAATCCCAAATTTGCCATCTTATTTGTGTATTTTCTACTGTTGTATCGTGAAGGGCGAAATCAGCTCCCATAGTACTCAAATAGTCAGTATCAAATCCTTGACCTAAGTACTGTTTTCTAAGAGAAGTTTTTCCAACAGCTCCATCACCTACAAGCACAATTTTCCATAAACGACGATCATCACTCATTATTATCACCTTTTCATTCCTTTGTTATTCAGTAATTTTTAATGAAATCAAAGTGTCTTTAACCCATTGGGTAAAGGTCACTGTATTGTCCAGTATTCTATCAACTTGGATTTTGTATTCTTCTGCTGCAGCTTCTGTAGGAATAATTATAAATGCTTCCTTATTCTCTATCGGTTGTAATCGTGCCATAGGTTTTTCAACTTTCGAGGCATCATCAGCAGCTGCTAATTCTAATTCTAATAGGAACAGAAAATCCTTCGCCTTAATATCATCAAAGCCATACTTGACCATTTTACTTTCTGGTGATAGATCGAGAAGAATTCTACTCCATTCACCAATCCAATATTCATCAGTAAACCAGTGTTCCAAAAACTCCTTTCGTCGTGCACGAATTTCGCTTAATACAACCATATATCGGATCATTCCCTCACGAACTCGTTTCATTAGATCTAAACCTGGCTTATCATATAATTCATTCAGTTTAGCTCGTTCCTTGCCTAAAAGAACCATAATTTTGACGATTTCTTCTAATTCCTTATCAGTAGAGATAGGAACATACTTCGATACTTTTTCAAGCCACTTAATTGTTGATTCAAGTTCAGCATCAGAAACTTCAGAACCACGAACTTTAGTCAGTGTTTTCTGAATCAGGACTTTATTCTTTGTTATCTGCTCGTAATCCTTCAGAGAAGACACGCGGCGCTGTTTAATCATCTCCTCAACATTTATATCAATAAGATGTCTATCCAATTTCAATTTCACCTAAATTAGTTGTCGAATAATGGGAAAAGAGAGGTGTATTATTGTCTCAGAGAGTTTATCCCATGTTAATAGTCTTAGGTCTAGCTTTGGGAGCTCCCATATATATCATCTGATGTATGTCAAAAAGAATCTATAGAAAAAAACCATATCTAGGTTGAAATTTTGATTTCTAATTGAAGAAATCCCTTCTCATAAAGTATCAGGTTCGAGTTTTCTGACATAACCAATTTTTCGTAATTTTTCAAGAACCATTAATTCAGTACTCTCATCTCGAAGCGTTATTTTAGCTGCTGATTCAGGAGAAAGAATTTTAGAGGTAAA
>JAEOTI010000009.1 GCA_016839955.1 Candidatus Hodarchaeota archaeon
CAGTGGATTTGGTGGTGCAGGTGCATGGTCTGATGGAAAAATCACTAAGGACGTATCTGGCACTGTAGGTGGTTGGATGAGTGATTTTCTCACAACTGAAGAACTAACTGATTATACAGAGTTTGTTGATAAGAAAATTCTTTCTTTTAGTAATGGTGGCGACCGATACTTCCAACCTGATCCTGAATTTGTTGATACCATGAAAAGTTTGTGTCGAAAGGAAAATATGAAGTTAGTAACCTATCCAATTAGACACCTTGGAACTGATAATGCTTCAGCTATTATGCATAATATTTACGAATTTTTGAAGGACAAGATCAATATTGTTCTTAAAACTAAAGTTGATAAAATTCTTGTAGAAAATGGAAAAGCTGTTGGGGTAACCACAGATAAAGGTGATACTTACAAAGGCAAACGTATTGTAATGGGCGTAGGCCGTGGTGGAACAAACTGGTTAAAAGATGAATGTAAGCGTCTTAAGATTAATTATTCAAATAATGCTGTAGATATTGGTGTTCGTGTTGAAACATTAAACGAGTATTGTGCTCAATTTACCGATAATCTCTATGAATTCAAAATTGAACATGTTACAAAAACATATGAGGATAGTGTTAGAACGTTTTGTGTTTGCCCTGGTGGATATGTCACTACTGAACGTTATGATGAAACCACTTGTGTAAATGGAGAAAGCCGAACTGATATTAAGAGTCCAAATACAAATTTCGCAATTCTAGTTACATGTAATTTTACAGAACCATTTAATCAACCAATACAATATGCAAAACATGTTGCTAACTTAGCTAATATGCTCTCAGGTGGAAACTCTGTTCTCGTTCAAAGATTTGAAGACTTGAAAGGTGGTCGTCGATCAACAAAAGATAGAATGAAGCGATCAGTTATCAAACCAACTCTCGAGAGTGCTGTTCCTGGAGATATTAGTTTTGCAATGCCAAGTAGAGTTATGAGTGATTTGCAAGATTTCTTAACTCATTTGAATGCAATAATGCCTGGTATCGATGGACCAAACACTTTGTTGTATTCACCAGAAATTAAGCTTTACAGCATTCGTATTGATTTAGACAATAATCTCGAGTCAAAAGATGTCAAAAATTTGTACTTTATTGGAGATGGTGCAGGCATTACACGCGGTGTGATGCAAAGCGCAATATCTGGATTAGTAGTTGCTCGTTCAACTCAAAAATAAAAGAAAAGTGTAATCTAAGCACTCCTTCTTTTTTTCTTACTCTTTTTCAGTTCTTCACGTATTTTACCTATTTTTTCCTCGTGAATTTTTCTCTGGTGTTGAAGTTGGCCGATCGTTCCAATTAGAACTCCATCCAATGTAAAAACTTCAGCTTCTTGAAAATCAATTGCTTCTCTCATAATGATTATTGTTTCAAAAAAATCTCCATCTACCGAAAATCCTTTGATGTATTTATTAAATGCCGGCATAACAATATGGATTCTTTCTTTTCCTTCTTCTGATTTCCATTTAGCTTTTACCCAAACTTTTTCTGTTATCTTTGATCCAACATCATCAGTAAAAGAATATGCTGGATGTGCATGTGCAGATATTGTGATATCGGCAGACATTACATCAAGTGCTGGTGTTGCGTGTCCATGCCATAACCCTATCCTTTTCCCTGTGTGTTTTTCTGTTGCTAAAATACCTGTAGATGATGCCACTTCCACTTTTTCTGGTGTTATTTCTTCTAATTTTCCATCATGATTTCCTTTAATTATAACCACAGATGAAGTTAATTCCAATAATCTGCTAAGGAACTTCCAAACCCTCTGAACTAAAGGATTTGATGTGCCAAATATTTCGTCTTTAAAATCGCCAATAATGATCAACCTATTTGGCTGTAATCGCTCAACAAAATCCAATAAGTCTTCTTCTGGCCATTGTTTGTATGGAAGCAATATTCCTCTTCTATTTTTATTATAGACATATCCTAAATGTAAATCAGAAATTACTAGTGTACTCCCATGTACAGCATCTTCAAAAATAAGTGCTGGTTTTCCAGGGATTATTAATGAGGAATACTTTGATTTTTTTTCCTCTGATTTACTTGTCATTTGTAATAGGAATCCTCCTATGGTTGAAAGTAGTCCTTAGGAGTTTTAAATATCGCGACTTCATTAATTAAATATCTTGATTAATTTCATGAACAGTAAATCAATAAGAAATTCTAATCCATCACTTTTTACTTTAACAATGTTAAAGAACTTAGTTAACGGTAGACCGTCAAGTTCACTATTATTCAAACAAGTTATCCATTCTCCATGAGTTTCCATGAGATCTGGTAAATGGTTCATAAATTCTTCATTTCTGAATTCTGTTATTGTATATTTCTCCATAGTGATCAAATATTGAATGAATGGTAAATAGTAATGTATGTCAATATTTTCAGCCAGCAATCTATCAAAAAACTCTGTACCAACTAATAGTCTGTATTCATTTCCTTGTAATGTTGATAATGGCTCAATAATTCGAGAAAAAATTTCTAATCCAAATTGCAAATCATCTGGTAAACTTGATGTCATTTCAACTCTAACTGCATACTTTTCTGTTGCAAACTCAAGTTGTTCTCCTTTCTTGGTTTCTTGATTTGAATTTGAGTCAAGAGATTGTCTGATAACAATATTATATTCTTCTTTCTGACTAGTGATTTTCAAACTTTTGATTTGTGTTAATTTCTCACTGAGAAAAACTCTTTGATTTACTTTTTCTAAAAAGGGATGTTTTACTGGTTTTTCAACCTTATTCTTAACATTTGGTTCTTTTTTATCTTTACTAAAATCCTTTCCAGTAAAAGGACTGTCTTTACTTATAATTTCTAATAATCCGTTTAGCATTTTGAAATAGGATTGATTATTGCATTTTTCTTGACTTTCAGAATAAATATTATTGATTATCTGTTCTGCTTCATCAATTTCTATCGTAACAGATGTAATAATTGCTATACCAAATTGTCTATTTTTCCTAGCAAAATTAGGATCTGCTAGGGATATTGTCTTCGCATAAACTGTATGAGTATTTAATTTTCGAACTGAAAATTCCTTAGCTCTTATTACCCATAGGAAGAAATCATCACCAGTTGGATTCTCAGGTAATACAAACTCTCTAGGATGTTTTATCCTTAGTACTGGACCCTTTATTGAATCAAATTCTATAATGATTATTGCGATATTACTGCTTATAATAGTTTAGACCTCCTATATTGACCAGTTATTCTATAAATTAAAATTTTCAAAAGCAATCTTC
>JAEOTI010000048.1 GCA_016839955.1 Candidatus Hodarchaeota archaeon
ATGCGACTGGATATGGAAGTGGAGGTCCAGGCATATATCCTGATGGTTCTTCAATCCCTGCGATTAAAGACCATAAGACTGGCCACATATTCAACACCGGTGGCGAGTATTGTATTGTTGGTAACGGTCCTTACCGCTATCACGACTGGTCTGACGTAGCTGCGACTGCTGATCTCGAAAAGTTCTCAGGTTGGGGTAATGGTCTTTGGGACGAATCACCCTACGATGTTAACAATATAGCCACCTACTATTACACCGTCATTGAAGGTAAAGACACAGCTCTAATTGCATTTGAGAACGGAGATGTGGATGCCCTTGATGGTGGTAACTACGGACTTGGTAAAGATCTTACATACCTAGAAGGTCTTTCAGGTCAGGGTGTTGTGGTAGAGCTTTATGATGAGGCTGCAATCCAAACAATGGGTTACAATCTATTCCATCCTAAACTCAAGAACCGTTTTGTCCGATTAGCCTTTTCTCACGCAATTCCAAGGCAGAAGATCGTAGACTATATTCTTGGAGGATTAGGGAGTGTGAACGAGTTTGTAGGTTATGCACAAGTTAGCCCCTACTGGCCCACCGACACACAGTGGGAGAACGACATTGGGCTCGATCCTTCTTACGACTCAGTACTTCCTGAGGGCAAGCACTTCCAAGGACATATCCGCTATGACCTTGACAAAGCTTGGGCTTTGATGGAACTTGCTGGCTACGATATGACTGATATAAAAGCGTATGTTGAAGGTGAAGGAGAAGCAGCAGATGATGCTCCAATTCCAATCCTTCCAGTCCTTATTGCCATCATGAGCCTTGGTTTGCTTCGGTTAGTCCACAAGAAACGAAACTAAGAGTAGAGACTTTGTCTCTCCCCTTTTTTTTTTTTTTTTTTTTAAATAGTAATAATAATCTGTGTAATCATTAATGAAATTGGGAGGAGTATTACTAACAAAGATAGACAAAGTTTTAATTTTTCTTGAGTGATTTTAACACTATTCGAGTGTAATATTTCTTCAACTTGACCGATTTTGATTGGTGAAATTCCAGAAATCCCAGAATGACCATCTTCTTGAAAAACAATGTGTAAAGTAGGCACTTTACCAAACCAAACAATTTTTGAGTTATTTATTTCAGAGTAAGGGAGACTAACACCAAGAAAAGTGTCATCCCATTCTCCCCCAAGCTTAGTTCGTCCTCGTTTTCGTTCGTATTGTCTCGCAACTGCTGAACCAACATAAGAACCGTGAGCTTTTGTTCCTTCAAGGATTAATCGATGGTCCGTGGCAATTAATGAACCATCACGCATATTAATCTGATTAATGGCCATTTCAAGATTTTTTAGGAATAGAAGAATTTTTTCATCACTTTGAAGAGTTGGTTCTCCAATACCTTGCCATAAAATACCTGATTGAAAAGGAGTAGAAGGTAAATCCTTATATTTATTTAACCGGGTTTCTACCTCTTCGTACTTTGTTTGTACTTCCAATAAGTCTGCTTGTTCATTATCTCCCTTAGCTCTTCGTATTTCACTTAATTTTAGGATAGCAGTTTCGTCATGTGGTTGAAGCTCTAGAACCTTTTCTAAAGTTTGTATTACTTTCTCATCCTCTCTTTTCAATTCATAAATAAATGCAATTTTTCTATAACCAAGTAAAAAATTCGGTTTAAGACGAATAGTCTCCTTAAACATTTTTAAGGATGAATCTAATAGTTTTTTTTGGTTAATATCGCCAAAAAGAAGAGATTGTGCTTGCTCTAGATCTTTCAAACCTGCGTCAAATAATTCTTGAATTCTCCTATTTTTAGTGGTTGGCATAAGTATTCACAAGATGATTCAATTTAGTTTTGCAGAAATTCCCTAGTATCCAGTTTTAAAAAATTTGTATCTTAAAAGCTCCTTGATTTATATTGTAATTGTATATACTTCATGAAAAAAGTAATACATATACTGATTCTTTTTCATCCCAACCAACTTACGTTAATTTTCAAACTTATGACCAAATCATCCTGCAAGCATCACAATGTTTTATAAGTTATTAACAGATGAACGCTCTGGTAGAGTAAGCTCGCGTCAAGAAGGAACGAAGGATTTAAACAATAACCAATTAAATTTGAAAGAATAAACAAGCAAGAATGAATGTCAGAAATCCTTCTGGGGCGCAAGACGGGTCTTTAATTAAATACTGAGGCATAATCCATGAGTATGAGGAATTTTGTTATCAGACGGATACTTTTAATGGTTCCACTTTTTATTGGTGTATCTATTATCTCATTTGTGATTGTTTCTCTCTCACCAGTTGATATTGTCGACGTACAGTCGACTGGTGCTGTGGGTCTAACGGAAGATGATAAACTAAGACAAAAAGAAGAATATCATTTTGTTACGCGACCTGAAACCAAAATAGCACCATCTTCTGTAATAAGTGGTTGGGTTACAAATTTTCCTGCTACGAGAAGTTTCCATTTCGATGATTCGTTAGCAATAGTGAAGTTTGATGATTCATCAGAAGTAAACCCAGAGGACCACTCAAGAACAGCTGGGAACCTTGTGACAATAGACAGCACTGATTATTATCAAAGAATTGCAAGTAATATGACTCTCACAAATATTGATGAAACAACCAATGTAACTATAGAAAATCAAATTGGTGGGTGGAATGTTGACAATGAATTTACTGTTATGTTTTGGATGAATTGGTCTAGTTTGGGAGTGGACAATGGTACTCTTCTTGTGCAAGGTTCTGATAATTTCACAGTTAACATTAACCGACCTGCTGCGTTCAATAGTGACACTTTTAATGAGACTTGGATTAACTTTACTGTTGGAAGTGATTTTGTACTTTGGAGGAACAATACAAACGGAGGATATAGTGTCTCAAACTTATTCAATTAGTGGCATCATTTTGTATTTGAAATAACTTCAGATGAACTCAATATCTATATGGATGGAACGTCAATCGCATCCAAATCGGTCGCCAATTTCTTTGATGGAATTACTAGTTTAACTGGAGACATAATCCTTGGTGCTAGTAATATTACAGCCGAAGTAGATGACCTATTTCTCTTTAATAAAACATTTACATCGTATGATATTCAGCGATGGGCTCAAGATAAAGATATTATCCTCAATACATATAACGATGACTCCGTTACTCCCGCAATGAAAAACTCAACAAGTCTCGTTGGTCCGAATACAGTCGACATTTCAAATTCTGGTAACTGGGATATTGGTACTGAACTAACTATTATGTTTTGGATGCATTGGTCAGATGAAGATAATGACACTGGGACTGTCTTTTCTCTCGGATCAGGTATTAATGCATCATTCCAACGCCCATTAATTGTTAACAATAACACATTTGACCAATCAATGATAACTTTTAATGTTGGAAATGAGCAACTAATCTGGCAAAATAGTACTGCATCCTACAATAATGTTACTGAAAACATCGGAAATAGATGGCAACATTATGGGTTTATTATTCGTGCAACATCAATGGAAATTTACCTTGACGGAAATCTGTTAGCATCTAAGTCAATAACCATTTCTAGTATCCCTGCAACAGGTAATTTCATTTTAGGGGTCTCTGAACTTACTGGGTCATTTGCAGATGAACTTATCATATTTAATAAAGCTATTGACAATTGGGATGTGCCTGGTTGGGCTAAAGAAATTGCAGGTGAACTAGATTTTAGTGGTGAAAACTTCAAAATCCACACATCTGAAGATGTTGATGCTACTAAAAAAGCCAAAGAAAATGTTCTTTTAGAAACAACTGTCAGTAAATCCGGTTACCATGCGTTTCAAATTATAACTATTGATTTTGATGAAAGAATAAGGCAAGAAGATAGTAGCTGGAAAAGTGCACAACCTGTCTTAAAACCTTATGCAAGAGCGATGTGTGAAGCTGATGACCCTAGTTTAAGTGGTGTGGAAATATACGTCTGGACAACTCGTACTCATTCTTGGAGGACTCTTGGATCGTTTACAACTGATAATTCATTCTTAGAAGATTCTGCTCGATTCCCAGGTCTTCTTGAATCGATTACTAATTATCTGCCTCATTATGGTGAGGTATCAATTCTTATCCTTTCACGCGGAGCTGCAACTAATACTGTGGAACTTCATCTATCAGTTGATTATGCTGCTGCGGGCATCATTCTTTCCTACGAAACACCTATTTGGGAACAATTTATTTATTGGATGACAAGTTTTCTTAGTGGGGATGATTACTCCTTCCTCTATAAGAAAACCTCTGTTGAAGTAATTTCAATATTTGCTTGGGAAACAGTAAAACTGCAATTTGCAGCATTGATTCTTTCTTTACTAATTGCTGTACCAATTGGTGTGGTTTCAGCTACTCGGCAGTATTCTAAGATAGACAATATTTCAATGACTGCTGCGCTTTTAGGTGTTTCATTACCAGTTTTCTGGACAGGTCTTATCTGTATTTTAATTTTTGCTTATTATTTTCCTTTTTTCCCATCTCGAGGTGCCTATACGATGGGAGTTGAATCTTCGTTCCCTGATTATGGTACATGGTCAATTGATGCAGCCTGGCACATGGTTTTACCAACATTAATATTAGGAACAGCAAGTGCAGCTTTGATAACGCGTCTTGTACGGTCTAGTATGTTGGAAGTATTAAGACAGGATTATGTTATGACTGCAAGAGCAAAAGGACTAACGGAACGAATAGTTATTTACAAGCATGCATTGCGTAATGCGTTATTACCAGTTGTAACCATTATTGGGCTAAGTTTAGGAGGAATGTTAGGGGGAGCAGCATTAACGGAGACAGTTTTTAATTGGCCTGGTCTTGGTAAAACGTACGTTTGGGCAGCAATCAATAAGGACTATTATCTTGTTCTTGGAATTAACGTTATTCTTAGTATGATAATGATTGTGGCTAATCTACTCACAGACATTTCATACGCCTTTTTGGATCCGCGAATACGGTATTGAGGTGAAGGATGGGATACTAATGGGTGAAGAAGAAAAGAAAAAATATAGAAAAGCAAGTCAAATTCGAGTTTACTGGCGTCGATTCCGTAAACACAAAATGGGACTTTTTGGAGCATTTATTTTCTTAGCTATGTTCTTCATGGCAATTTTCGCAGATTTTATTGCACCATATCAATGGGAACGGGGTGCGGACGCGCTTGGCGATAATGGTCCAACATCCTCTGGTGGCGAAGTTATTCTTCATGATGCTCACCTCTATCCGATTTATGGTATAAAATCACGTCCTCATCAGGAAGGTGGAAGTCAATATCCTACAAATCCTGAACCTGATGAGTCAGGAGAGTACTTGTTCAGCGTCCAAATACCAGTAATGTGGCCGGCAGAAGGGATTGGTGTACCTGATGACGCAGGTGATCCAGATGACACAAGGGCAGACAAAACGGTTTTAAATTTCACCGAAGATATTTCAGACGAAATAGCAGCAAAAGCCGTTAAAAAAGGTCGTTTCTTTACTGCTTACTATTTTCATACATTTATCCATGTTGTTGACAAAGATGCTCTTATTCAATGGCAGATGTGGTTTACAGATCTCTCAGACATGTGCGCCATCAAAAATGCCTATTTCGATCCCTATTCACGTGAAGAGCAGACAACTACAAAATCCTCACCTATACTTGGTTATGCAGCTGGAAGTCTTGACGTGGAAAATGATGTCAACACGACCTATGATTTTGTTAATCCTCAGTACGGTGATTATGATGGTGATAGTCCTCTTTATACAGGAATAAATCGCGTTATCCTCCAAGCTGTTAGTGTCAATACAGAAAAGATCAGTATCGATGCAGAATGGTCTGATATGGTGTATAATGCTTCAGCTCTAAATGCTGAACAAATAGCTGAGTTAAAAGGTACAAACGGACGAGCTGATTGGAATGCAACCCTTGGACGTTATGAACTAATAAGTGAACGAATTTTCCGAACAGATGTGGGAGGATCTCGTCCTGGCGAACATTATGGCAAAAATGCTACCGGTGAAGTGAGACATTATGACATTGGTGAAGACCCTACTTACCCGGCATTAGAGACTTATCGTGTTCCTGTAAGACAAGCTATGTGGAGAGCGGAGCAGGGTGACTCTCCAAGCATTCAGATCGTCCAACGCCAACGTGGATGGAGTCTTAAGAAACAAGAACCTAAAGTTATCCCAGAAGTGCGTTATGGACTTCCTCCCTGGAGTAACAGTAAAGTAGGAGTAGGTCAGAAATTTTTGGGTTTACCATTTGTTGCAGATTATATCCTTGGAACTGATCTACTAGGCCATGATATCCTAACTGGCTTAATTTGGGGCTCACGTGTATCACTCTATATTGGATTCGTTGCAATATTCATCTCAGTCTCGATAGGGATTGTTATTGGAGCAATTTCTGGTTATTATGGTGGACTTGTTGACGAATTCTTTATGCGGTTTACAGACATCATAATATCAATACCGAGTTTCTTTCTATTGATTCTCGCAATTTCCGTATTCTCAGATTCACTTCGTGAATACGGAGCCTGGGGTGCTCCTACAGTTATGGCAGTAATCTTTGGTGCACTAGGATGGACGTCGACATGTCGGATTGTCCGTGCAGAGTTTCTAGCTTTAAGAGGGCTTGAGTATGCGGAAGCTGCACGAGTTTTAGGTGCGAGTGATCAAAGAATTATCTTTAGGCACTTATTACCAAATGCTATGGCTCCAGTTATTGTTAATGCAACAATTGGAATGGCTTATATCATTCTAGGAGAAGCAGGGCTAGCGTATCTTGGACTCGGTAATCCTCAAACACCATCTTGGGGTCGTATGTTGCAATTAGCACAAGAAGGTATGCGTTTCGCATGGTGGGCAGCTATTATTCCTGGTCTTGCCATTTTCTGTGCGGTGCTTGCGTTTAATATGTTGGGTGACGCATTACGAGATGCTCTTGACCCAAGGCTAAAGGAATAGATTTTGGAGGAAAAAACAATGTCTAGTGACGTATTACTGGATATCAAAGACCTCAAAACGTATTTCTATACAGAAGACGGTGTTGTCAAAGCTGTCGATGGTATAGATCTTAGCATTCGTAAAAAAGAGACTATGGCAATTGTGGGAGAGTCTGGTTGTGGCAAGACAGTCACCTCCCTTTCAGTCATGCGATTGGTACCCAATCCTCCTGGAAAAATAATCCAGGGTTCAATCCATTTTGACAATCGAAATTTACTAGAACTGTCTGAGAGTGAAATGCGTGCTATCCGGGGATCTGAGATCTCCATGATTTTCCAAGATCCTATGTCTTCACTAAATCCTGTATTTTC
The DNA here is from genome assembly GCA_016839955.1 of Candidatus Hodarchaeota archaeon. The sequence continues at coordinate 7,298 of JAEOTI010000048.1, forward strand.
TGTTGGACATCAAATTGCTGAAGCAATTCTTAACCATCAGGACGTGGATGAATTTGAAGCTATGGAACGTGCTGCGCAAATGATGGAACTTGTAGGTATTCCTGATCCTGACATTCGCATTAAGGACTATCCTCACCTTTTCAGTGGAGGAATGCGTCAGCGAGTCATGATCGCTATGGCTCTGTCATGCAATCCCAAAATGCTTGTCGCTGATGAACCAACAACAGCTTTAGATGTTACCATTCAGGCACAGGTTCTTGAACTCATGAAAAACTTGAAACAACACCTTAATACATCCATTATGTATATTACACATAATTTAGGTGTTGTTGCTGAGCTGTGTGACCAAGTGGCCGTCATGTTTGCTGGAAATATCGTTGAACGATCTGATGTTAGAACGATTTTTAAGAATCCCCAACACCCATACACTATTGCATTATTATCTTCGATTCCACGAATTGATAAACGGATTCTCCGGCTTGAGGTTATTCGTGGGTTTGTACCAAACTTGATTAATCCACCTACTGGGTGCCGTTTTCATCCCCGTTGCAGGTTTGCTTTTGACCGATGTCCTGCAGAGGTACCCGGAACTTATGAGATAGAGCCAGGACATGTTGTTAGGTGCCACCTATTTGATCCTAATGATTATAAGGGCATTTCATGAAAAGGACCGATGAAAGTCAATGAGTAAATCTAAAATCATCCTAGAAATTAGAAACCTTGTCAAACATTTCCCAATAACAGAGGGAATAGTCTTCCAGAGACAAATTGGTGCAGTACGAGCAGTTGATGATATTTCCTTTTTTGTTAAACACGGAGAAACATATGGACTTGTAGGAGAATCCGGTTGTGGGAAGACTACAACGGCCAGATTGCTCTTAAAGCTACTTCCACCAACTGCTGGTTCTTTGTACTTCAAAGGCGAAGATATCTACAAGTATTCCAGACAGAAGATGCTAGCTTTTCGTCAAAAAATCCAATTAGTCTTTCAAGATCCTTATTCTGCATTAAACCCTCGATTAACTGTTCACGATATAATTGGTGAAGGCTTAGACATTCATAGTCTTTCTGAAGGTGCGGAAGATAAACAAAACAGAGTTCTTTCCCTACTCGACACTGTTGGTTTAGCTGATTTTCACATGTATCGGTATCCACACGAATTCAGTGGAGGACAACGTCAGAGAGTTGGAATTGCTCGAGCTTTATCAGTAAATCCTGAGATCATCGTTGCAGATGAACCTGTCTCTGCACTAGACGTTTCTATCCGTGCACAAATTCTTAACCTCATGCAGGATCTCCAAGAAGCCTTTGGGTTGACGTATGTATTTATCGCTCACGATTTATCAGTCATAAGACATATCTGTGATCGAGTCGGTGTAATGTACCTTGGTAAACTTGTAGAGGTAGCCAATGTAGACGCCCTCTATAATGATACTCGACACCCATATACTGAAGCCCTAATGTCTGCGGTTCCTATCCCAGATCCTACAATAAAAAGAGAACGAATTATTCTTGAGGGTGACGTCCCAACACCTATTAATCCTCCATCAGGGTGTCGGTTCCACCCACGCTGCCGGTATGCTAAAGCGGTATGTAAAGGTGAAGAGCCACCACTTGTAGATATTGGCAACGAGCATTATGTAGCTTGTTACTTCCCTGAATCACGTCCAATCTGGTGAAGGCTTATATCGATATGGGGAACAAATCTCCCCTTTTTTCTTCTTTTTTATGTAATTCTAGTTTATTGTGAACTAATTTTTAACAGAAAATCAATACAATTTTCTATTCTAAATGGTCCGTCTGCGTCTAGGATCTCTAACTCAATAGATGTGACATTGATTCATCCCAAGGATAGAGCATTACACTTGTCAATAGAAGTGAGAAATGCTGGGAGTTCTTTAGAGACACTAAACGTTGGTAGAGAAGCAGTATGGCTCTCTTCAGAATACAGAAAGTTTGCTACATAACTTTGATATGTTTGATGAAAGTTAACAAGATATGTAGTAAGTCAAATAGTACAGTCAAACTGAACTGATAATGAAAAGAAGAGCAGATCTTAGAAAATTAGGAAAATAAAAAAAAGAAAGGGGGGAGAGAAAGTGAATTTACTTTCTCTTATAGAGTTTTGCTACTACAGCAACAGTGGCAATAGTGAACAAAGCAATACCTAGCTCAAAGCCAGGACCATCATCTGTATCCGCTTCTTCACCGGGAAGTTTAGGTGCCTTTATCAGATCCACTTTGAACGAAACAAGTGGGTCGCCTTCGCCGGACGCAGATGTTGACATCCATGTCAACATTTGTTGATTTACGATCCTCATGGATTGAGCAATACCAGTGTCAACGTCAGTTGCGATCCAGCCAACTTCGTATGGACCAGCCAAACCAAGTGGTGTGGAAGCACTGGTAGCAGCAGTATAGGAAAGAGTCCACCAGCCAAAAGTGCCATCGGGAGTTGTAAAACTAGATACACCTATCCAATGCCATTCTGGGTGTCCACTGCCTAATTCGTAGAAGGTATCGTTATCCGCAACTTTTACAGGTAGTAGAAGGGCTTGAGTGAACTGAGGGTCAAGGAATGATGCTACGTCATCGCCACCAGTTGTTTTAGTTGTAACTGTCTTCCCAGATGCATCTTTTATGAGTGTAGTATGCATTGTATGTACGAAGACATTTGCATAAAACTCTGAAGGGTTGGTTGGCAAGTATTCTGCTGCCATTATTAAAGGATCAGTGCCAGGGTTGTCCTTCTCATAGTCCGCGGTTTGAGTATCCACTTTCACTTCGAATGTATATCCCTCACCAAGAGTGATTACATTTCTGTATGTGGAGAGATCAGCCCAACTTGCACCAGGTTTTTCTACTGGTACGTAATGCCCACCAAGAGATACTGGAGTAGAGTTACCGAATTCTTTCGGACCTCCACCTAATGCAACTTTAGCTGTGGTTGCACCGCTTGCAGTTTCAAGATCAGTGATCTCGTAGGTGGCCGTGGCGTTCTCAACGACAGAAGGATCGAACTCAGCAGTTTCCACAGCTGCTACAGGAGCAGGTGAGTTTCCTACTGAGAAGAGGAATATTGAAAGAATGAAAGCAGCTGTTGCTAATTTCATTAATCGGTTCATCTTCTAGGACCTCCTTCCACGAATAAATTGCCTGGCAATTGGAATAGCCAGTACCGCACTTAGTATAAACAAGATAGGAATTAGGTAGCTTATACTACTTACGGAGCTAGATGTGTTGTCTGCAGCAGCACCAGCGACATTTTTGACTTCAAAGACTTCTGAAGTCCAAGAAACGGCGTCAGTACCGTCATCCAAGACAATAACTAACTTGGCAAAATAGAAGTTTTCTACTTGAGTGGTATCCCAAACAAATGCATAGAGATCATTGTTTGCTGATTGCGTTGTGACATTGATATAGGTTGCAATTGGAATTCTTGAGAGAAATGACTCGTCTCCAACGTAGTAGATGTGCATATAGACGACTTGATCGTCAGCTGTCGTTGCAGTGTCGTTGTTGTTCGAATCGAAGATTCGCAAATTGATTGTTTCGTCACCAGACAGGACTTCACCAATAAGGTCGGTTAAGACAGTTAATACAGGCGCTACTTGTGCAGGTGTGTTGGCAAGAACTACACTCACAACGTACTTGTGTGCACCGCCAATGGAGTCGGTTGCTTCTGCAGTCAGAGTCCAACCACCATCACCGAGAGTTGTTGTATCATAGGTTACAC
>JAEOTI010000242.1 GCA_016839955.1 Candidatus Hodarchaeota archaeon
ATAGTAAACCTGATATTGCTGCTTGTTTTAACAATATCGGAATAGTCTATATGACTAGGGGAGAATTCGATCTAGCTTTAGATATTTATCAGAGGACTCTACAAATACATGAAGAATATGAGGATAAAAGAGGCTTAGCAATCACTAATAATAATATTGGAAATGTATTTCGAAGTAAAGGAGAATATAAGAAAGCAACGGATTATTTTGAAAAATCACTTGATCTTCATGAAGAATTAAAGAATGATGCTGAAACTTGTGATAATCTTCTAAGTTTACTTTCTATTGCAATTGATGAAGAAAAATTAAATGAGGCTTATAATCATCTAAAAAAATTAGAAGAAATGGACAAAAGATCTACCAGTAAGATAGTAAATCAAACTTATCTTTTATCTAAGGCGATTTTTCTTAGGACTCAAAATAGAATTATCAGTTTTACTAAGGCTCAAAAAATTCTTCAACAAATCACAAATGAAGAAATAACAAGACAAGATACAACTCTCGAAGCATTACTTAACCTTTGCAATTTATTTATCTTCGAACTCAGAAATTCTGGTAATCTCGAAGTTTTAACAGAAGTAAAAGAGCTGATGAATAAAATACAATCAATAGCTGAAGAACAAAAAAACATTGAGTATCTCACGAAGATATATCTACTTCGGTCCAAAATGGCACTTTTAGAACTAAAAACACAAGAAGCACGAAATCTTCTTACAACTGCTCAAATTTTTGCTGAAGAAAAAGGCCTACAAAAAATAGCTATAATGATCTCGAATGAATTTGATTCAGTTTTAGAACAAACAAAAAAGTGGGAAGACTATGAAGACCGTAATGCAACGATCAGTGAACGTCTGGAACTAACCCGACTAGAAGATATGGTTGTTCGCATGATCAGAAAACGAGCAGAAGAAATTCCTGAACTACTTCCCGAAGAACCATTTATTTTCCTGATTTTATCTGAATCTGGTTTATGTTTTTATTCAAAGGAATTTGTACCAAGTATTATAGATGACCAACTCATTGCAGGATTTATCTCCGCAGTTACGACGATAGGAAGTGATTTATTCGAAGAATCTGGAAAGATTGAGCGATTGATGTATGGTGAGTATACATTGGGATTGAAAACGCTAGAGACATTTATTTTCTGTTATGCCTTTAAAGGCCAATCTTATTCTGCCATACAGAAGATAGATCTTTTTATTGATAAAACAAAAGCTAATGAACTTGTCTGGGCAGGTCTTGATGAAACAAAAAAGACTGGACGCTCTCTTGGATCATCAGAACAGCAAGAAATGGAAAATATAATAAATTCTGTCTTTGAAATTCCAACCAAAGTATGTTAAAATACCAAAAGGATCCAATTAAAATCGAAAAATGAATCAAAATTGATTTGATTAACCTGGAGGTCTTCTTTACTGCCAGTATCAACCAGTTTCAAATTTTTAAAAAAGAAGAAAATGAATCCACTTGCTATTAAAGCATTTAACAGTCTAGATGAAATTGATGACCTAGTTTTTGAGGGAAAACCAGAGGATGCAAAAGAAAAACTCGAAATAATTTTAGATATGATAGGGAGCGATCCAGTAGGTATTAAAGAAAATGAAATTGTTCTAAACCGAATATTGTCATTACAAGGATTAATTTCACGTTATCAAGGTAAAATAAATGATTCGTTGGATCTTTTTTTTAGAAGCCTTGCAAAGTCTGAAGAAATCGAAAATAATCTTGAGAAATGTATCTGTTTACATAATATTGGGAAAATTTATCTTTATAAAGGCGATCCAAGTTTAGCTCGACAATTTTTCGATAGAAGCATGAGTTTAGCAAGTGAAATTCAAGATCCTGTGGAAATAGCTGTAATTCAGAGTAATATTGGGATTACTCATCAAATGATGGGAGAGATGATCTTAGCTTCCAAGAATCTTAATAACGGATTAAATGGCTTCGAAAAAGAAAATCATAGGAAAGGACAAGCTGAAGCTTTATATCACCTCATTAAATTAAATCTACTTGAAGGAAATGAAAAAAAGGTTCTTTCTCATGTTGAAAAAATTAAAAAAATAGCGAATAAAGAAAAAGATCCTTATATCAAACAGATTTCTGATTTATCTATCGCATCCGTTCTAAAAACAAGTAATAGAATGGGAGAATGGGGTGAAGCCCAAGAAATGTTTCAGAGTTTGTTAAATAAAGGGATGATTAAGAATGAATTCGCGATGGAAGCTCAGACATCTCTTTGTGAATTACTTCTTCGAGAATATGGTACTTTTGAAAATGAAGAAATTTTGAAGGAAATAGAGGATATAACTAATACTCTCTATAATTATGCCATCAAACAAAATAGTATGTTAATGCAAGCTCAAACAGCATGGTTAAAATCAAAATTAGCTCTTTTAAAACTTGACATTAAACAAGCACGACAGCTTTTAGCTCAAGCCCAGGAAATTGCTAATACTCAAGGATTAAAACATTTAGCTATGTTAATTTCAAGTGAACATGATTCCTTATTAGGGCAATTAGCGAAATATGACACATTTGTAGATCATACCACTATGGAAGAGGAAGGAATTCAACCTCAACAACTTGAAACAACTGTTTTAGATATGATTCGTCAGAATATGCCAATAATTACAGAAAGACCTCAAGAAGAACCAGTTATGTTTCTAGTCGTAACAGGATTAGGAGCGAGTTTATATTCCAAAAATTTCTTGACATCAGACCAAATAGACGATCGAACCATTGGTGGATTTCTAACTGCCGTACAAGGATTCGGAAAAGAAATGCTTGGAGAGTCCCAAAGTATTGATCGAATTATGTATGAGGAATTTACTATAACCCTGAAAGCTCTCAAATCAGTTATGTTTTGTTATGTGTTTAAAGGACAATCTTATTCTGCTCTAGAAAAGATGGATCAACTCATGAAAAAAATTCCTGAGTCATCAGAAATCTACAAAATTCTTTATAGCGCACCCCAGGAGATTCAAAAATTATCTAAAGAGCATAAAGATGACTTGGATAGATTCATTTCAGAAATCTTTGTAAAATGATTATCTTCTAAAAAAAAAGAAATGGAGGTATTAATACCCCTCTTTTTAAAGAAATACAATTTTTTTGCAAAATTACCTTCATAGATTCCGACGACGCATGAACCAAAGACTTATCACAGTTAAGCTAAGAAATACTAGATAAAAACCTAATCCAGGAGAACTTGATGGACCTCCTCCAGTGAAATAGAGTATTTGTGGTTTAGTTTCGTTAATAAACCATTTATCCTTCAGATTGTCTTGGATAACCTGATTTAGCGCTTTCCAGTGTCTAGGATCTGTGTTATCCGAGTCACTACTAGAGAAATGATAGTCTGAGGAGAGATCAAATTCTAGAAAAGCATAGAAAGGAGTAAATACCGTCCAATTAGCGGTTCGACCGTCTGACCCATTCATTTCATGACGGATATCCTCAGTCCAACAGTACTGTGTGTTTGGTTGCCAATACCAAGAGATATTCTCTACTGGATAGGGTGTAGCATTCAATGTTTGTAGTATTGAATTCATTTCTGATTCTACAATAGTCCAAAAGCTTTCATTTGGAATGTAATTATCATTTAAAGGACTTGGAATCCAAGTACTCGCATATATAGTATTATTTACTGTTTCTGAAAATTTGACATAGATGTCAATACTAACAATATAGCGATATTCTTCTATGAGGTTTCAAGAATTGAAGCACTCTTAATGAAGACCTTTTTTCTCTAAATAGGCTGCAATGGCTCTCGCAAACATGTCAAAATCTTCAAGACGGGTTTGAAGGAATTCACAAACATAATCCAATTTAATCTCATCATAGGCATGAACAAGAATGTTTCTGAACCCTGCTGCTTGGCTAAAAGATTTAGCGAATTCATTGGAGATTATATTGAGTTTTCCCAAGATAATAATTACTCCCTTGTAGTCTTCAGGTCTTTCGACTTTCTCTTCTGCTAAAATAACTTCTCCAATGTCAAGAACAGTTTCTATAGCCACTTGAAGGTTTCTTTCGATTGCTGATTGAAGGACCCAATCAGCCTCAAGATCTTTTGGTTGTAAATGAGAGTTCTTTTGTAGAAATCGAACATTCTTTTGCAATCTTTGCAATTTTCGACTGATTTTCTCATCCAAGTACATTTTAGATTCCTCTATTGAAGACCATTTTGCAACCAACCACGGATTTGCTTTCGTGTTGCTTGGAGATCATAATACCGTCGATCATAGTACTGTGCCATTGTTTGCTGTTCAAAATCAATTCGAAAATCATTGTCTAAACATTTTATCAATCGACATTCCTTTATCACTTCAAATCTAGTTCTAATTGAGCAATCATTCAAAATTAAAAGATCAAGCTTCATTTTCATAACATTTTCAAGCCGACTGTTTATTTCTAAAATTGTCTCAAGAGAGTAATCTGCCGACTTAAAAAATACTGCAATGTCGAAATCAGATCTAGGTTGATATAATGGGCCTTTCATAATTGAACCAAATATATACGCAAGTGTAAGACTTGAATAATCAGCAAGGACATCTGAAACCTTCTGAAAAAGGAATTCCTGATTTTGTTCAAGCAATTTCCTTTCTTTCATTCACGTACTCTCAACAAGAATTTGAATATTACACTTAAGAACCTTTTTCAAGATACCCTCTATTGATTTCTTCTAGGATTGAGTCCATATAATGCCTTAAACCAATTTTTCTTCTTTTTCGTTTTATATACAAAATTTCTTTTTAGACTTATTAATTCCAGCATTTTTTCTATTATTGCCAAATTGTTATATTCTTCACTTACTTCAGAAAATTAAATTATTTCCTGATGTCTTTAAATGGTTTTATAAGAATTTCTTTCAAAATTCATAATGATTCATTTTTTAGACAAAAAAATTCTTGTTAACTCGGTAAAGGAGAGAAAACCATTAACAAATTAGACATAAAAAATGAGTTGTTAAATTGGGGAGCCTCACTTGTTGGAATTGCAAATTTAAAAGATACTAATATTGAATACAATTTTCCAATTGGAATCTCAATCGCAGTTAAATTATCAGATACAATAATCGATGAAATCAAGGATAAACCAACTTTACACTATGCTCATCATTACAGAACTGTAAATAGTTTTTTAGATTCATTAGCAATTCAAACCAATAGTTTTCTTCAATCGAACGGCTTTCAATCCATTCCTATTCCTGCTTCTCAGATTATTAATGAAGATGATTTAATTGGCCACATATCTCACAAATTTATCGCAACACATGCATGTTTGGCCTGGATTGGCAAAAATGCTTTATTAGTCACACCAGAATTTGGACCCAGAATACGTTTAGTTTCAGTATTGACAAATGCTCCTTTAGAACCAAATAAGCCC
>JAEOTI010000243.1 GCA_016839955.1 Candidatus Hodarchaeota archaeon
CTGTTTCTCCCTTAGTTGGTCTCAATAATCTAGGTAAACTTCTAAATCCCGTTTCTTTATCTCTTAATCCTCCTTCGGAGGTCGTATGAGGTGTCTTTGCTCTAGCACCGAAATTCAAAAAATCTCCAGAACGTTTACTCTGACTATGTTGATAAATGAAAGCAATTTTTATCTAAATCTAATAATTAATAAGAAATATTTACATAAAAGGTGATAATCATGTCTATCAGAAGAAAAACATGGCGTGATGTAGTCTATGATGTGGTAAAGAAGAATAATAGACCGATGCACTTTCTTGAAATCACTAATGAATCCACTAAAATTAAAACTAATTTTAGAGGGAAAACTCCAGAAAGAACCATCATTTCTGAAGTTGGAAGAGAAATAAGAGGCGATATCCCAGGGGATCGTTTCACCTCGTTAGGGGAAGGTTATTACGGATTGAAAGAATGGGAAGAAGAAGATTCCGAAAGTGAAAAGATAGTAGAATCTTCATCTGATATTCTAGAACCTATTAAGAGGGAATTTCAACCCTTAATGGAAATTAGGAAAATTGTCTCAAAAGCACTCAAGGAGTCTGAAGTTCATAAGAGAATACTCGATGATTTGTTAGATGATGATCCATACGATTTTGAACAATTAATCGATAAATTATTTGAAAATATGGGTTATATTACTCATTTAACTTCTAAAAGTAGGGACCACGGGATTGACGTCATTTTACGCCGAGACGATGGGGTTTTAGAGCAAAAAACAATAGTTCAGGTTAAACGTAGAAAAGATCCAATTGGAGAAGAATATGTAAAAACTCTCCATTCAACTCTTGTGACAAACCCAACAGCAACGCAAGCTATTCTATTAACCACAAGTTCATTTACCACATCTGCTATAGATTATGTGATTAAAAATAAATTACCAATCATGCTAATGGATGGAAGGAAAGTAGTTGATCTTATGTTGAAATATGGATACTAATCTTTCACCATTACATTTGTACATATATGTGTTTGTACATGTATTTGATTTTTTTTAAAATCTTCACAAAAAAGAGAATTTTATTTGAAACAGGAACAGTGCTCTCTAACAGGACATTTAGAACAATTTGGATTTTTTGGTTTACAAAGAAGAGCCCCAAAATCAAGTATCGCATAATGAAAAATCCTCTTTTCTGGTGCTAATCTTAAAAGTGAGTTTGCTAACTTTTTTACTTCCCCAACTGTTGTAGCATAGAAGCGAATCAAAACTCTTTTCACGTTTACGTCAACTGGTGCTGTACCTCTTCCATATGATAATAATAATATTGAATCTGCAATATAACTTCCTACTCCTGGAAGATTTAATAACTCGGCTTTTTTCAAAGGTATTTTTCCCCTATATTCCTCCATCAGAATTTTACCTATTTCTATCAATCGCTTCGATCTATATGCTAGACCAAGAGGGTAAAGAAGTTGGGATAATTCCTCATTCCTTACTTTAGATAGTATATGAGGACTAGGACATTTGTTTAATAACTTCCTATAGACTAGCTTTACCTGATCTGCTTTAGTTCTTTGAAGGAGAATTTCAGTAATCAAAATCTCATATGGGGAGTTTGTAGTTCTCCAAGGGTATTGACGATAATTAACTACCCCCCATTTAACTATTTTTGATACGAAATAAAGTTTTATTGATTGAGATGCCAATGATTCAACCAAAATTTATGTAATTATTTAATTCAAAATTCTTTTAACCGATCGAGCTAAAGCTTTAGATACAAAATATGGGACGGCGTTCCCTAATTGAGAAAACTGATGTGTCATACTGACGTTAAAAATAAAAGAATCAGGGAAGCTTTGGATTCTCGCAGCCTCCCTAGCTGTAATACTCCTATCTTGAGAAGGATGTATAAACCTATTACCATCTGTTTTGAGATGTGCAATGATTGTAGGAGATGGTTTTCTGGCCTTTAAACGTCTAAATTTATCTTTGAAATGATTCATCATTCTTGGTTTCAAATTTGGGGGAAGGTGAGTCGCATTTTGCCCTTGTCGAAGAACACCAATTCTTCTTAGATTCAATTCGGAATGATTTCTAGCTTGATGATTATACACATACCCATTCATCCCTGTTCGTAACTTGTTTTGATACTCATTTCTAGGTTCAGATCGGTATTTCATTCCATCCTCTCTACCCTCTCCTGCCTTAAGAGGTGGCAGATCTGATATAGCATCCCAAAGACCATTTTGAGAATTACTTCTTTTTGGGAACACATTCTTTCTTCCTATTCTGTTTCCCATAAAAAATGCTCTCTTTCGATTTTGTGGAACTCCAAAATCATTTGAATCTAGAATTGAATAATTAATTTTATATCCTCTTTGATCGCTTAGATCTATTATTGTATGCTTTATTTCTTCATCATTACACTTAAGGATATGATCAACATTTTCTAAAAGAAACATTCTTGGTTTAAGATATGCTAATATTTCAAAAAACTTCAAAATAAGTGGCTCTCCAGGTGCTTTGGGAACCCCTCTCCTGTTGCTAAGAGTGGAAAATCCTGTACAGGGAGGACCACCAATTAAAATATCTAGAATGCTCACTTTTTTTCTCGATAAAAGACCTTTCAAATAAGACATGCTAAACATGAGAATATCTTTATTTATTACTGTTGTGCCTGTAGCAGAAAATTGAGAACGAAGTGTCTGGCACGCATTAGTATCTGAGTCCAATTGGGCTATTATTCTAAATCCCTCATCACGAAATCCAAGACTGAAACCTCCGCAGCCAGCAAATAAATCAACGCAAGTTAAAGAATGCTCAACATTAGATGGAGCTCTATTACTCATCTTTTAAACCTTATCCTTTTAATAATAATTCAAATTGAATACTCATTAATTAATGATCTGGTTATAGAAATCTATTTTTTCTTAAGCATTTGGAATTTGACTTTTTATATTAGATTAATAAGGCATTCTTGAACTTTAAACTTCTTGAAATTTATTGAGCAAACTATTCAGAAGCGTTGTTATAAAAAAGGTATGGTATGATAATACTATAAAAAAACAACACAAATCAGGGAAAATGACTGACTAAAAAAGAACTCAAGATATAATAGGATACAGTCAGATTAATTCATCAGAGCATTCATTAGTCTTATTTCTCTTCGATCAGTTCGATGAATCTATTCAATCTCAATTCCCAATTTCTAATATTTTCTTTTCTTAATTTGTGTAAGTAAATATTTGTCTTTTGTAAAATTTTCAATGCTTTAGTTTTTCTGGGGATTTTTTCTCGTTTTACGAAATAAGAACCAACAAGCTCAAGAATCATCTGTTTATTAGCAGCATTTTGCATTCTTAACTCTTCATCCTCTTGGACAAGGGATTTTAATATATGTAACGTTCTTGAAAGAGAACGGATTATGTTCTTTGAATTTGGATTAGGAGCAATTTTCCACATACGAATAATTGTTCTAATATCCTTTGATGTTTTTACAACATCTGAATAAGTTGTTATGATTTCCTTGGTAAGCTCGGTGCGGGTGGGATCACAAGAAAATGAGTCTTGAGCTATTTCATAAGCACTTGACCAAGTTATACTATTCTGTTCTAAGAATTTCCTTGAAAAAGTATCCTGTAGCCGATAAGCTGCTCTTAATGTATTTCTTCCAAGGTTTACACCTATAGATTTATAGTGAGCAGCAAGAAAAGAAAAGAGCTCACTTCGTGAGCGAAACCGTTTCTTTCCTTTAGTATCAACAAGGTCTTTTTCCACTTTTTTTATGAAATTACCAATTTCCCAGAAATAAATAGCGTTATTACTCCGTTCAGAATATTTTAAATACATTTTCCGACATTGAGAGGCAACCCATTCGATTTTTGCTTCAATCATTCCTTTCTTAGCAAAATCTGAGTCATTAAAATGTATTTTATTACTTGCAGATTTTGGAATGGTGATTTTGCCATATCCAGGAAGGATTAATGTTTCCTCTCCAAGAGTTGGATCACCTTTTACTCTTTTTCCACCAAAACCTGAGTGTACTTTCTTATTTCGCTTCTTCATTTTCCCTCTCTAAATAAATCACTTCATTGATTTTTTAATGTTTCTCCAATGGTTATAGAATTCTGATCCTAACTTTTGACAGTCATAAATGAGATTTTTAACAATATCAGGAGAAATTTTATCTCCAAGATTATCAAATTCCGAGTTAAATTTGAAAATCCATAATGAATCAGCTGTAGTTCTAGCAATATAGGAATCATAATTGCTGGCATTTTTTCCGAAAACAGCATATTCAGAGTACTCTGCATGACCGCTATTGATTAATATGGTTCCTGTTTGAGGATATAAGAGTCCCCGGGGGTTGCCAGGGAGATTACTTAAATCCCGACCAAGAATGGATTGAAATCGACCCTGTCCTTCAATACTACCCTCTTCTTCAGGATTCTTCTCGAACGGGTTCCAATCCACTAAGAAATTACCTCTTCTTTTATCCAATTCCCCTGATGAATCCTTCAGCCTTATAAGTGCTACATATTGTCCCTTTTTACTATTACTAGGGATTCTCCATAAATATTCTTTTGTTATAGTTTGATCCTGATTCAGATCAAAATAATAAACTTGATAAGTATCATTGATCTGCTTTCCTTTTGGATTGAAAATAACTATTTCACATACACAATTTTTATAATCCTTAAGTGCAGGATTTTTACATGAAAACAATATTTCAACGTTCTGTCCTCTTTTAAGTATGTACCGATCTAAGATTCTGATTCTAGATATGAATGGATCAGTTTGAGGACTTCTTTGTCTTTTTATTGCCGATTCAACCCAGAATGAAGCAATTCGACGATGTATTACTTTTTTCTTTGCAAACAAGCTTACATTCAATAAATACTTTCCTTTTGGAAATTTCTTGAGGATTCTTAATTTCTCATTAATTAACTTAGTCTCATTTAGCTTTAGTAATGGAATATTATAACTTTTCTTTGTTGATTTTGTATTAGGAAGAGTAACTTTCATTTGAACCTCAAGATCAGCCCAGTTCTTTGAAGTTTCATTACTAATTTCCATTTCGATTTGGATTGAGGTTCCTCTTATGATATTTTGTTGAGGTTCAATCTTGATCGAAGTAATCTTAGGTTTGTTAACTACATCTTCATCATTTTCTTCACCGTCTCCCTCTAGAGGTATTTGCGAACTAAAAAAGTTTAATTGTGGTATTTTGTCAAGTGCCTGATTTAATTCGCGTAGTATCTGTTCGTCTCGTCTTTCAAATTTTCTTTGTTTTTGTTTCCTTTTATCAAGAAGTGGTTTAACAATTTCTCGACAGATATTTTCAATATTTTTTTTGGTTTCCTGCCAAACCGCCATATTTTTTTTGAATCCAGAATGATTTGGTTTCTCTGCTCCTTCTTCTCGTAAGAAATTAGCATCAAGATATCCTACAAATACTCCATCTACATGATGACGGACATCTGGTTGATAATGTTCAATTATTTGGTCTCTCACAATCAGTTCTATACCTTGTAGATAAGGATCGACAACATCGGTTGTATATGCAATATAACAATTTGTAATTATTGAATTGGAACTTGACCATTCAATTTTCAAATCTGATATATATTTTTCAAATCCTTTCTTCGAGATGGGATAAGAAAAAGGTGTAACTGGTTGATAATTATCTAAACCTAAAGCAATTTTGATTTCAACGCTAATATCTTTTAGTAGTGGATTCCATGTTGCTTGGATGATTCGGATTAATTCATCAAAATTTAACATCCGGTTTAGAATTTCTTCTTTAACATCATGTAGAACGAACCTAGATCCGACATGATAAAGGTTTCTTTTTCCGAATCTCTCTTTAATTAAATCTTGGTCTTCAATCTTCTTATGACTATGTATTCCACTATTAGGTATAACTGATCTCTTGTGTTTTTTATTTATTAATAATGTTTCTGTCTCCAAGCAGTCATTACAGGAGGCTAAAAGAACATATTTTCCTTGACCAACAAAACCAGATTTCCTCGGGTCTTTTTCTTTTTCTGATAACCAAAGGCCATGAAATGCATCCCAATCTTCAATTCCAGTTGTTCCCCATTCCTCGAAAATTATTAGTTTATTTCGTTCATCAACAAAAATGCAAAATTTAGCTTTTTCTCCCTTTATCCGATTATCCTTGAAGTTTTGTATGACTTCACGGATAAGCGCCATAACGGGATCATCGTATTGGTCTACAACAGTTTTTGCTGCTTTAGTATAACCTACTTGGGGCTCTTCGATCTTTTCTGGATCAGCAGAATCCCAAATGCTCCCCATACTCAATTGTTGCACCTCTTTTTTTATCATTTACCATTTTTTCTCTCATTTTCCTAATTAAGCAATTCTTGCCATTTTTCCGTTTTTAGCTTGTATTTTGCTCTTTTTCCTACATATTGAACATTAATTAACCCCATCTCAAATAACCTACTTGTAATGCCTGTTCTCATTGTATTTACTACTTGTGGAGAATCCCACTTCACAGTTCCTTCTGGGAGGTTACGATAGAACTTCAATAACTCCTCATTCAGAAGTTCTCTTTGATTGATACCACTTTCAAGTGCAGACATAAAATGAATAATGTGTTTTCTCTCATAGGGAAGGTTTTTCTTGATAATGAGCAGAAATTGAGAAATTTCCTCTGATGAGAGAGAAACGTTAAATTTTTGATGATCTATGATTGGATTCTCAGAATAAGCAAAGTTCAAACCCATTTCTGTTATTCCAATCAGACCACTTTCCCCATTAGCTTTAATTTTTACTAATCCTAACTGAGCAAGAGACCCATCTACTTTTGAACCTCCTTTGAGATATCCCATGTAATGATTCAGATATCTTTCTCTACTCCTGATTAGTTTTCCATATGCATCAGTTGGAAAACCTGTGGCTAATTTCCCACTCCTTTTATTTGACAATTTAACATCTAAATTTCGCAAATTCTCCCCCATTTGGCATGCCAAATCAGTCATTACTTCTTTAACTATTTCTAAGCTAATATACTCTCCTTTACCATGGAGTAGATTGGCAAGAATTCTCAGATTAAATTTAAGAGGAAAAATCCGATAGATTTGTCCCCACAGGAGCGATTTATGAAATTCTTCTGTTTCTACATTTAGAAGTTCTATTGAAAGATTCTCTCGCTTTAAGAAGTCATTAAGATCATATTTCTTTTCCAAGATTTTCCTTTTTCGCGGTTTGTGGTGTTTTGACTTTAAACCTGGTTTAAATGAAGTCAGGAAGTTGATGTTCTCACCTTCCAATATGAATTGGTTCCTTATCGCAACCTCAAGAAAATGTTCAACATCAATAACTGAACCCTTTTTAATTAAGTTCTTTATCTTTTTTTCATCTTCAGAAGATATTTTAATAACATAATGCATTCTTCTCATTTTTTACAAGAACATTAAAGTTTATAAATTTTACTACCACAAAAACCTTAAGTTATTTTAAGAATTGCATCTTAACATTCAAAAAATTGAAGAATATACCGATCATCAAAGAGGAAAAAAAATTAACATTCGTTTAAACAAATAGAGAGATTCTTTAGTTTAAATAAGGTTATTTAGAAATACTACTCGGATCAAAAGCATTAGAGACTGAATAACCAATAATAGGAGTTAAGATGTTAAATCGACCCTCATTATTGCACATCTAAATTGGTAAACCATTATAATAACTCGAGTTGCACTTTAAATCATCTCCTATAAAAAAATGTCCTTTCACCTCTTCTCAAGAAGTTACCCCCACTTCTTGATAGATTTGCTCACGGTAGAATTCCTCCGCCCAAGAGGGACATTTCAAG